>JACKOW010000017.1 GCA_024234055.1 Rhodanobacteraceae bacterium | reverse complement strand
AACGGCACGCCGTCCTTGCGGTTCAGTGCCGAGCACGGGTCTAATCACCGGCAGCGCCCACGAATAGAGTGACATGGCTGAACTGCCGCAAATTCCCGGGTATCGCCTGCTCAAGGTTCTGAAGCAGAGCAAGCGCTCGCGCACCTTCCTGGCCGAGCAGCAGTCGCTGGCGCGGCAAGTCGCGTTGAAAGTCCTGAGCGAGGAGTTCTTCGACGATCCCGGTCTGCGCCAGCGCTTCGTGGATGAGGGCAAGAGCGCGGCGCGCCTGAATCACCCCCATGTGCTCGCCGTCTTCGACATTGGTTCTGCCGGAGGCTTTCCCTATATCGCCACCGAGTTTGTGCCAGGTGGCACGCTGCGCGATCGCATGCAACAGCCGATGGCGCCGGTCGAAGCCTTGCGCATCACCCGGGATCTGGCCAGCGCACTCGAATACGCGCATTCCCAGGGCGTGGTGCATCGCGACATCAAGCCATCCAACATCATGTTCCGCGGCGACGGAGCCGCAGTGCTTGGCGATCTGGGCATCCTCAAGGCGCAGAGCGAAGCCGGGAGCATGCAGATCGGCAGTCCGCACTACATGAGCCCCGAGCAGATCGAGGGTGAGAGCGGCGATGGCCGCGCCGACCTTTACAGTCTGGGCATCGTGCTGTTCGAGATGCTGACGGGCCGACCGCCCTTCGATGCCGATGATCCCTACGCGGTGATTGGAAAACACCTGAGCGAGCCGGTGCCGAAGTTGCCGGAGGCCTTTGCGCTGTACCAGTCGTTGATCGACAAGACCCTGGCCAAGAGCGCCGCAGAGCGCTTTGCCAGCGCCCGTGAGCTGGTGGCCGCACTTGACGGCTTCATCGAGCCCAAGACCGTGCGTGAGCCGCGCACCGAGGCCATGCGGTCAACGACCAAGGCCGCCGCCCGTCAGGCTGAAACTCAGGCCCTGGGAGCGCCGACTGTCGTGCAGGCCGCTGCGGCCGATCCTGTCCCGCGACCAGCGCCTGCACCGACGCCGGTCGCCGCATCTGCAGCGCCGGCCAGAAACTACCGTCAGGCACCCAGGTCCAATCTGCCGCGTGCCCTGATGCGGATTACCTTGGTGATTGCTGTTGCTGTGGCGCTGGCTTGGGGATTGGCGCAGTTGTTCGGGCGGTCGGCGCCCGCTCCAGATGCCGGTACCGGCGCCTCGGACAAGGCCTTGGCGCAGCTGGGCGGTACCCAGGGCATGGCCGAAGGTGTGCTGGCCAAGGCCGAACGCCTGATCAACGAGAAGAAGTGGTCGGACGCCTTTGACACCATCCAGCAGGCCGGCTTGAGTCCGGCCAACAAGGAGCGCGCGCAGCAAGTGCGCAAGAAGCTGGTGCAGGCCATGGCCAACGAAGTCAAGATTCTGCGCCAGGGTGGCAGCAATGATGCCGCCAAGGGATTGCTGGCGCAGGCGCTGAAGATGTTTCCCGACGAACCCGAATTGACCTCTCTGGCCAGTGAGAAACAGTCCTGAGCCTCGTTGCTTCCTGCAGAGATGGGGGAGGGTTGAAAGGCGCTACTGAAAGACGATGGCACGGCTGGATCGGCGCGGCGCTGATACTGCTTGGCAGTGTGGCGGGTGCGGAAGCACCGCCCGACCCGTCGCTCGAATTGCAGGTGGGCGTGCGCGTGGCACCACCCTTCGTGGTCCGGACGGAGCAGGGCTTTGATGGCATCGCCATCGAACTCTGGGAAGAGATTGCGCGCAGCAACGGATGGCGCTTTCGATATCAGGCCTTCGGCCTGCAGTCGCTGTTCGACGCAGCGCGTGAGCAACACATCGATGTTGCCGTGGGCGCGCTCAGCGTCACTTCCGATCGTGAGAAGAGTCTTGATTTCAGCCAGCCCTTTGCGCAAGGTGGCCTGGGGATCGCCACGGCGCCACGCTCCTCGGCCTGGCAGGCCTTGCTGGCGGGCTTGTTCTCCTGGCGCTTCCTGGCCTGGGTTGCCGGTCTTGTCCTGACCCTGGCAGCCGTCGGGGCCATTGCCTGGCTGTTGGAACGGCGCGCCAATCCGGCCCAGTTCGGCGGACGGCCCTGGCACGGCATCGGCAGTGGATTCTGGTGGGCCGCAGTCACCATGTCCACGGTGGGCTATGGCGACAAGGCGCCGGTGAGTTTTGCCGGACGGCTGCTGGCACTGATCTGGATGTTCGCCGCAATCCTGCTGGTTTCGGTGTTCACTGCAGGGGTCAGCGCCACCCTGACCGTGGGGGCGCTCGAAGGCCAGGTCACAACCGTCGATGATCTGCGCCGGGTCCGTGTGGCCAGCATCGAGGGGAGTACGGGTGCGAGATGGCTGGCGGCCCGTCGCATTGCCAGCATCGGCATGCCCGACGCCGAGGCCGCACTGGAGCAACTGGCTGCGGGCAAGGTGCTGGCCGTCGTGCACGATGCCCCGATCCTGCAGTTTCTGGTGCAGCGTAGTTACCCGGAGCAATTGACGGTGTTGCCGCAGCGCCTGGATCGTCAGTACTACGCGTTCGCTCTGCCCGAAGGTCGGCCGGAACTGCGCGAAGCAATCGATTGCGCCTTGTTGGAGGCCATAGAAGATCCTCGCTGGCACGCAAAGCTGCAGCGCTACCTGGGGACCGACGAGTAAGCGCCTGACGAGATGACCGGGACGTCTGCAAATCAGGCGCGAATCGCGCCTGGCATCAGATGCAGCGAACCAGCAACACGGTGATGTTGTCCGAACCGCCGTGATCCAGCGCCGCCAGAATCAGATGGTCGACCGTCTCCTGCGCGCTCAGACCGCGTTCGATGATCTCGCTGATCATCGTGTCCTCGACTTCCTCGGTCAGGCCGTCGCTGCAGAGCAGCAGACATTGCCCGGGTTCGAGCGTGCCGCGCAGGGTTTCGATCTTCAGCTGGTCAGGCATGGTCACGCCCAGCGCCTGGGTCACCACATTGCGGTGCGGATGCGTGCGTGCCTGTGCCGCGCTGATCGCGCCCTGATCGATCAACTCCTGCACATAGGAGTGATCCTGCGAGATCTGGCGCAGGCTGCCATTCCAGATGTAGACCCGACTGTCACCCACCCAGGCCACTTCGTAATCGTGCTTCTGCACGCGTACGGCGACCACGGTGGTGCCCATCGGGCGCTCGCTGCGCTTTTCGTTGGAGTGACGGATGATTTCCTCATCCGCCGATTGGATGGCGTTCGCCAGCGCCTGGCCCTTGTGCACTTCGCGGATGACGACATCCCGCGCCAGTGCGCTGGCCACCTCGCCGTGCTCGTGCCCTCCCATCCCGTCGGCCACCAGCCACAGACCCATGTCGGGATCCGCGCAATAGGTGTCCTCGTTATGCTCGCGCCGTAGCCCGGTATGCGTCCCGTGTCCGAATTCGATCATGGTGCTCGGTCGCGCAAAAATTGCGGTCAATCGGCGCCGATGCCGCGGGTTGTTAGCCCGGCATCTGACGGCGGAAGAAACAGGATTTTCAGATTCAATGTGTGCAAGCGAGGCCTCCCTCACCGATAGGATGCCGTGCGCATACGCTGCTTGCAACACACCATTCCGATCACTGGCCCTGATAACGAAAAAAATCTGCCCGAGGTGACATCCGCTCGTCGGCCAATCAACACGCTTCCCAACTCGACGGGCCTCATCAACAGGTGCTTGTCGACACGGGCTACTGACCGTATGCTCCGCCCCCTTGCCGCACAAAGCGCGGCAATGATCACAGTCTCCGGAGAGGTGGCAGAGTGGTCGAATGTACCTGACTCGAAATCAGGCGTGCGTGTAAGCGCACCGTGGGTTCGAATCCCACCCTCTCCGCCAGATCTGAACCCGGCCGCCAACGCGACCGGGTTTTTTTTCGCCCGGCATCTGGGGTGTCGATCTGCAGCGATACCGCACCGCGGCGGATCGCCAGCTTGCCTTCGTATGGCGCGGTGACGAGCTCCGGGGATTTTCGGCGAAGGTGTCACGGTGATGCAGGCGCCGATGCTGCTCTGTGCGCACCATTCGCCGGCGATGGACTGCGCTGCGGACGCGGGGCTGAAGCCAATCAGAGCACCGGGTTTCGAAGCGCCCGCAATCTCGGGCACACTGAGCGCCTGGGAGTGGCTCTGGAGGGGCGATGGGCGGGGCGCGGGGCAAGCGCGGCACTTTTGCGGTGGCGCCCTTTGATCTGAACGGTGTGTCGGTACTGGCAGGTTCGATGGCCACCGTCGATCTGGCCATCAGCCGTCTGTCGACGCATACGCCGCTGGCTCTGCCGGTCAGGGTGCTGCACGGGACGAGGCCCGGCCCGGTGATGTTCGTCAGTGCGTGCGTCCACGGTGACGAGATCATCGGCGTCGAGATCATCCGCCGTCTGCTGTCGCGAATTTCGCCGAAACGGCTCACCGGCACGCTGCTGCTGATTCCGGTGGTCAATGTCCTCGGCTTCATCATGCACCAGCGCTACCTGCCGGATCGACGTGATCTCAATCGCAGCTTTCCGGGTACCTCCAGGGGATCGCTGGCTGGGCAACTCGCCCACGCCTTTTCCAGTCAGATCATCAGTCGTTGTCAGCTGGGCATCGATATCCATTCGGCGGCGCTGCACCGGAGCAATCTGCCGCAGATCAGGATCAGCTCCGGACGTCCGGCGGCCTTCGAGCTAGCCATGGCCTTCGGCGCCCCGGCAGTGATCTCGGCGCCGCTGCGGCCGGGTTCGCTGCGGCAGATGGCGGCGGAAATGGATGTCGATGTGCTGGTCTACGAGTCGGGCGAGGCGCTGCGTTTCGATGAGTTGGCGATACGCGTGGGCGTCAAGGGCGTGCTTCGGGTCATGGCCCATCAGGGCATGTTGCGCCGCAGCGAGGGAGATGAAGTGCCGGCCAGACCGGTGGTGTCGCAACGCACGCATTGGATACGGGCGCCGCAGGGCGGCATCTTCCGCGCCACCCGGCGCCCGGGCGAGCTGGTGCAGGCCGGCGCCACCCTTGGTCATCTGTCAGATCCTTTCGGCGATTCCGATCAGCCGGTGACGGCGCACACCGAGGGATTGATCATCGGCCGCAGCAACCTGCCCATCGTCAACCAGGGCGATGCGCTGATGCATATTGCCCAGGTCAAGTCTTTCCACACCGCTGGCGAGCGCATCGAGGGCATTGCTGAAGAGGCACTGTCGGATCCCTTCTTCGACGAGGATGAGATCCTTTGATGGGCGCTGGGTGCAATCCCACGGGCCGCCCACGCTTCCGTATCATCCGCCGCCTCAAGATTGGAGCCTGACCATGTCGCAATTGCTGGTGCCCGTTTCCTACGGCGAACTGATCGACAAGATCAGCATTCTCGAGATCAAGGCGCAACGCATCAGCGATGCCGCCAAGCTGGCCAATGTGCAGAAGGAACTGGATGCCTTGCTGGCGACCTGGCAGGCCCATCCGGCCTCGAAGGCGGCCTCGATCGAAGACCTCTGGGCCGGACTGCGCGGCGTCAACGGTCAGCTCTGGGATATCGAGGACCGCATCCGCATCAAGGAAGGACAGGGTGCCTTCGATGCCGAGTTCATCGAGCTGGCACGGGCGGTCTACTTCATCAACGACGATCGCGCCCGCCTGAAGCGCGAGCTCAATGCCCGCCTGGGCTCGGAGCTGGTGGAAGAGAAGTCCTATGCCAGTTATCAGCGCGAGGGGGTTGGGGCGCCGTCGGTGGACTAGTTGGCGCGCGAGGGCAAGAGGGCGCGAGGGCACGAGGGCACGCAACAGCAGTTACGGGATCCGTGGACCGCTGCGATGTGATCTGGCCTATGACGGCCCGTTGCCGCTCGGCGCCGGTGCTCTCTCTCTTCACGAGAGCCCGAACCCCGTAGCCTTTCTCGTGCCCTCGTGCCCTCGTGCCCTCGTGCCCTCGTGCCCTCGTGCATCAACGTCGCAAACGCGCGGGCGCAAGTCGTTCCCCGGCCGGCGTCGCCAGCAGGCGATCCAGCGTGGCCAACACCTCGTCGATCTCGATCAGGTCCATGACGCCGGGGTATTCGATGCGGGTGCTCCAGCGCACTTGCGCCAGTTCCTGCCCGCGCTTGGCGCGCACCACCTCGGGGAAGCGGTTCACGCACCATTGCAGGCTGCGATAGGGGCCGCTGCGGCGGGGATCAGTGGCGGCATGCAGGCCAATAACGGGTACGCCCAGCGCGCTGGCCAGATGTGCAGGACCGGCATCGGGCGAGACCACGACCGTCATGCGCGACAGCAGGGCCAGCATCTGTTTCAGGGTGTCCTTGCCGACCAGATCGACGCACTCGGCATCCGGTGCCAGGCCGAGGATGGTGTCAGCCATCTGCCGCTCAATGTCGCTGCGGCCGCCGAGCAGCACCACCCGCATGCCGTGGCGCTTGTGCGCATGCCGCGCCAGTTCGGCATAGCCCTGTGGCGACCAGCTGCGCAAGGCATGGCTGGAGCAGGCGCTGATGCCCAGCAGTGGCGCATCAGACGGCAGGCAGGATTCAGCGTAGGCATGGGCCTCGTCGGGAATGACGAGTGGCCAGTGCAGGTCGTCCACCACTACGCCCAACGCTTCGCCAAAGCGACAGAGCGTCTCCAGGACATGACTGTAGCCGTGATCGGCGATGCGTTCATTGATGAACAGGCTGTGTCCCTCGCGCGAACGCAGGCGGTCGTAGCCGATGCGGCGACGCGCGCGCAGGCCGCGACCGAGCACATTGGCGCGCAGTGCCAGTTGCATCATCAGCAGGGCGTCAAAGGTCTGATCGCGCTGGCTGCGCCACAGCGCACGCATGCCGGCCAGGCCATCGCGCTTGCGGTAGGGCAGCAGGCTCACACCCTCGGTGCCTGCCAGCAGCTGGGCCTCGCCGGCACCGAGCACCCAGCTGAGGCGATCCTGCGGCCGCTGCTGGCGCCAGGCGTACACCAGTGGCAGGACGTGGCTGACATCGCCCAGGGCGGACAAACGCAGGATGCAGACCGATAGCGATTGCGGGTTCACGGCTATGCTTGGGTTGAGGAGCGAGAGGAGAGTGCAAGGACCATCGTGAGCGAGTCGGCCTGTCAGACACAAGTCTGGACGGATGGCGTCTGCCACATCGTCTACGATGCGGCGCGCCTGTCGTTACCGTCCAGCCACTGGTTTCTACCAGAGACCTGGCCGCAGCGCAGCCTGCTCGCGGCCGGCAGGGGCCAGACCTGGGCCATCGATGGGCCTTTCGGAGCCGCCGTCCTGCGCCACTATCGCCGGGGGGGCGCGCTCGCGCGACTGCTCAGGGACCAGTATCTATGGACAGGTTTGGAGTCGACCCGGCCACTGCGCGAATTTCGCCTGCTGGCCGCGGCTCTGGACGCCGGATTGCCGGTGCCGAGGCCGCTGGCGGCCAGGATCGGGCGCGCGGGTGGCTTCTATTCGGGCGACCTGATCATGTCGCGCATCGCCAATGCCAGCGCGCTGTCGACGCGGCTGGCGCAGCCGGGTTCCTGGTCTGAGCTCGACTGGGGCGCGCTCGGTGAGGTCCTTGGGCGGGCGCATGCCCTCGGCTATCAGCATGCTGATCTGAATGCCCACAACATCCTGATCGATGCGGCTGGCCGTTACTGGCTGATCGACTGGGATCGCGGCGTGCATCGGCGCCCGGGAGACTGGCAGGCGCGGGTGCTCCAGCGCCTGCAGCGTTCCCTGCGCAAGCTGTATGGCGAGCGCGTCGACCAGGCCGATGCGAGGCAGGCCTGGCAAAGGCTGCTGGATGCGCATGCGCGATCTGCCCTATCGTCCGCCCATGCATGATCCTTGCGTGTTTTCCTTCCGGTTTCTGGGTGTGGGCAGTGCCCAGGCGGCGGACCTGGGCACTTCCTGCGGTGTGCTCGAGCGCGCCGGTGTGCCGCTGCTGCTGATCGATATCGGCATCGGTGCGCTGGATCGCTATGCCCATGTCTACAGCGATCCTCCGGCGGCAGTGTTCATCACCCATACCCACCTCGACCACATCGGTGACCTGGAGCACTGGTTCTATCGTCTGGCCTTCAAGGCCAACGTGGGTCTGCCCAAGCTGTACGTGCCGGCGGCCATCGTTCCGCTGCTGCAGCGTCGGGTAGCGGACTTTCCCAACTGGGTGGCTGAAGGCGGGCGCAACTTCTGGGACATGTTCCAGCTGATCCCGGTCAGCGACTACTTCTGGCACGCCGGTCTGCGCTTCGCCGTCTTTCCGGTGCGTCACCATGCTCCCGAGAGCGCCTTCGGTGTGGCCTTGCGCGGCAGCTTCCTCTACACCGGCGACACCCGCCCGGTTCCAGAATGGTTGCAGAAACACGCACACGAGGATGAGCGCATCTTTCACGACTGCTCTGCGGAATCGAATCCTTCGCACACCGGGCTCGACGACCTGGAGCGCGAATACGGAGTGGCGGTGCGTTCGCGGCTGGTGCTGTATCACTATGCCGACGAAGCGGCGGCCGCGGCCATGCGGATGCTAGGCTACGAGGTCGCAAGCGCTGGAGCCGTCTACCCGTTGTCCCCGCCCAATGAAGAAAGCACAGTGGAGCACTGGTCGGCCTGGAGCCAGTCGTGAGCGCGGTGGCATTGCCCAGCGCCGATCATGCTGCGCTCGTCGACCGGCTGGCGCGGCCGCTGCAGGATCTGCGGATCTCGGTCATCGACCGTTGCAACTTTCGCTGTCCGTACTGCATGCCGGAAGAGCGTTACCCTCGCGATCACGCCTTCATGGCGGCAGCTCAGCGGCTCAAGCCTGAGGAAATCGAGCGCCTGGCCCGGTTGTTCGTGGGCCTGGGCGTGCGCAAGTTGCGGCTGACCGGTGGCGAGCCGCTGTTGCGGCGCGATCTGCCGGAGATCATTTCGCGGCTGGCGGCTCTGCCAGGTGCGGCGGATCTGGCGCTGACCAGCAACGGTGCCCTCTTGGCGCGGGATGCCCGGGCCTTGGCCGCGGCCGGTCTCAAACGGATCACGGTGAGTCTGGATGCGCTCGATCCGGTGATCTTTGCCGCCATGAGCGGCGGTCGTGGTCGGGTCGAGGATGTACTCAGCGGCCTGGAACACGCGGTGGCGGCCGGACTTCATCCGATCAAGATCAACTGTGTGGTGCAGCGCGGCATCAATGAATCCGAAGTCATGCCGTTGGTCGAACATTTCCGCGGCAGCGGCCAGATCGTGCGTTTCATCGAGTACATGGATGTCGGCACGTGCAATCGCTGGCAGTCCTCGGCGGTGGTGCCTTCGCGCGAGCTGCTGGCACAGATCCACGCGCGCTATCCGCTGGAGCCGGTGGATCCGGCCTATCGCGGCGAGGTCGCCGAGCGCTATCGTTTTGTCGATGGCGCTGGCGAAATCGGCTTCATTTCCTCGGTCAGTCAGCCATTCTGCGGTGATTGCACCCGAGCGCGGGTTTCGGCGGACGGGCGTTTGTACACCTGCCTGTTTGCCCGCGAAGGCCAGGATCTGCGTGCCTTGATACGCGGTGATCAGGGCGATGGCGCGGTCGAGGCGATGATCGAGGCGATCTGGCGCAAGCGCCAGGATCGCTACAGTGAGCAGCGCCAGCAGGCGCAAGCGACCCGCGAGGGCCGCGTGGAAATGTACAGGATCGGCGGATGAGTCTGACCCATGTGGACGAGCGCGGTCGGCCGCGCATGGTGGATGTAGGCGGCAAGGCCGTGAGCGCCCGGATGGCGCGGGCCGAGGCCGAGATCGTGTTTCCGCTGGAGATCGACCGCCAGCTGCGCGCGCAGGGCTTTCACGTGGCCAAGGGACCAGTGCTGGCGACTGCCATCATTGCGGGTGTCATGGGCGCCAAGCGTACCGCCGAGCTCATCCCCTTCTGCCATCCGCTGTCGCTGGAAGATTGCGCGATCGAGATCGAACCGGCGGAGCAGGGCTGCTGGCGGGTGTTGTGCAGCGTCAAGCTCAACGCCCGCACCGGTGCCGAGATGGAAGCCCTGACTGGCGCCGCGGTGGCAGCGCTGGCGGTCTACGACATGTGCAAGGCGCTCTCGCCCGAGATCGAGATCCGCCGCCTGCGGCTGGTCGAGAAGCGCGGTGGCAAGCGCGATTTCCTGCGCGAAGAGGAGCTGGGCTGATGCAGGTCAGCGTGCGCTATTTCGCCGGTCTGTGCGCTGCGGCAGGGGTGGCCGGTGAGCAGCTGGATTCCGATGCCGTCTCCCTGGCCGCTCTGTATGAGCAGTTGCGCGGCCGTCATGGCTGGCGCTTTGAAACAAGCGCCCTGCGCGTGGCCGTCAACGACGAGTTGGTCGACTGGTCCAGACCCTTGCGGGAGGGCGATGTGATCGCCTTCTTGCCGCCGTTTTCCGGGGGTTGAGGTGGCTGCATTGTTCGAATTGTCGACCGAGGCGCTCGATCCCGATGCCCTGCGCCAGCGCATCGAAGATCTGGGCTGCGGCGCCGTGGTGCTGTTCGAGGGCCGGGTGCGCGATCGCAACCGCGAAAGACCGGTCGAGCGCATTGTCTACGAGGCCTACGCTGCGGTGGCGCTGGCCGAGGGCCAGGCGGTGGTGGCGGAGATGCAGTCAGCGCACGCGCTGAGCGAAGTGCTGGTGGTGCATCGCACCGGTGAGGTGGGGCTGGGTGAGCTCGCGGTCTGGGTGGGGGTCAGTGCACCGCATCGCGATGCCGCCTTCGCTGGCTGCGCCGCCACCATCAGTGCCATCAAGGCCCGAGTGCCGATCTGGAAGCACGAGCATTACCGCGACGGCGGACCGGAGTGGCTGCATCCGCTGCCTTAGCGGGGCAGGGGGCACGGGGCACGGGAAGATGCGAGGGGTTTGTGGGTCCAGACTTGCCTGGACGCGCTTGGTTCGGGCCGGGGGTGGATTCTGGTTGTCGGTTGTCGGTTGTCGGTTGTCGGTTGTTGGTTGTTGGTTGTTGGTGCAGGAGCCAGACCGTCGCGCGGCTTTTCGCTCGGCGTACTTGCGAGCCACCTGTATCGGCCCGATGCTTGCCACCGGCCATGAACCCGCCGTCGTAGGTCATGTTGTCCGCGTCAGCGGACTACGTGACATCGAGTCGCGTCACGTAGCTCGCTACGCGAGCAACGTGACCTACAACAGCAAATCAACAACTTACGATCTGGGTTCATGGAGAGCCGCGTGTGTCAATCCGACCCTGCCCATGGGCGATGAACCTGGTGGCGGACTCGAAGCTGCCTTGAGGAGGGACGCGCGCCTGCGCGGCCGCTCTTGTTCTTCCGGCACCCCCAAAGGCGGCGCCGCAGCGCGACGCCCTTGATCACAGCCGCCACCCGCACTCCCGACTGTGCAAGCGCGCGGCGCCCGGCAGGTCTTGCCGCGGCCGCCGGCGCGAATAGCCCTGGCACACAATCCGATTCGACGCGCGCCGGAGCCGCGCTACCTGCGGGGCCGGTTCATGACTGGTGTGCAGTGTCGGGCCGTGACAGGTGGCTTGCTATGACGGATCAGAAGCGTCCGGACAAGTCTGGACCCACAAGAGCTCGAAACCCTTTAGCCTTTCCCGTGCCCCGTGCCCCGTGCCCCGTGCCCCGTGCCCCGTGCCCCGTGCCCCGTGCCCCGTGCCCCGTGCCCCGTGCCCCGTGCCCTCGTGCCCTCGTGCCCTCATGCCCCATGCCCTCATGCCCTCATGCCCTCATGCCCTCATGCCCTCATGCCCTCGTGCCCTCGTGCCCGCAACAACCGACAACGCCCTTGAGCCCACCCCCGCCGCTCGGCTATGATCGCGGGCTCGCTGTGGTGAGCCCGATTCGGGTGAGCCGGGCGAGTGTCGGAAGTGGAGAGATGTCCGAGCGGTTGAAGGAGCACGCCTGGAAAGTGTGTAAACGGCTAAACCCCGTTTCGAGGGTTCGAATCCCTCTCTCTCCGCCACTTCCTGCTTCCGGGTGTCGGCTCATCGATACCTTCAGTTTCTGCGGTGGTCCCTGTCGGTCCCCCCGCGTCGCAAGGCCGTCAACCCCGCCAGGCCCGGAAGGGAGCAACGGTCGCGGTTCGAGCGGGCGCCGGGGTGTGGCTGGCAGGGATCACCACCCCTGAGCGATCATGCCCCCTCGATCCTCTGGAATTCCCCTATGAGCTATCTGGTCCTGGCGCGCAAATGGCGTCCCCGCCGTTTCTCCGAACTGGTAGGGCAGCAGCACGTGGTGCGCGCGCTGGTCAACGGGATCGAGTCCGGCCGCCTGCATCATGCATTCCTGTTCACCGGTACCCGTGGTGTCGGCAAGACCACCATTGCGCGAATTCTGGCCAAGGCGCTGAACTGCGAATCCGGCGTCAGTTCCGATCCCTGCGGCGAATGCTCATCGTGCAAGGACATTGATGCCGGTCGCTTTGTTGACCTGCTGGAGATCGATGCGGCCTCGCGCACCAAGGTCGATGACACCCGCGAATTGCTCGACAATGTCATCTATGCGCCCAGTCGCGGCCGCTACAAGGTCTATCTGATCGACGAAGTGCACATGCTGTCGAACGCCAGCTTCAACGCATTGCTGAAGACGCTGGAAGAGCCGCCGCCGCACGTCAAGTTCCTGCTGGCCACCACCGATCCGCAGAAACTGCCGGTCACGGTGTTGTCGCGCTGTCTGCAGTTCAGCCTTAAGCGTCTGGAACGGGCCGAAATCGACGGCCAGATGCGGCGCATTCTGGATGCCGAGGGTCTGAGCTACGAACTACCAGCCATTGCCGCGTTGTCGCGTGCTGCCGATGGCAGCTTGCGTGACGGCCTGAGTCTGCTCGATCAGGCGTTGGCCTTTGGCAGTGGGACTGTGCGTCATGACGATGTGCTGGCCATGCTCGGCACCATCGATCGCAAGGCACTCGCCCATCTCGGCACCGCTCTGATGCAGGGCGACCGCGCCGGTCTGCGCTCGGAACTGCAACGGATCGCCGAGCTCTCGGTCGACTATTCAGGCCTGCTGTCGGAACTGCTGGTGCTCTGGCACGATGTGGCAGCGCGCCAGGTGCTGGGCGATGACGTGGAATCGGAACTGGTCGATGACGCGGTACTGCTGCAGTTTGCCGAAGGCTTGTCGCCCGAGGACACCCAGTTGTTCTATCAGCTGACCCTGCTGGCACGGCGCGATCTGGATCTGGCGCCGGACCACCGCACCGGATTCGAGATGGCGATGTTGCGGTTGCTGGCCTTCCGCCCCGCAACTGGTGGCGACGAACCGCAGCGCGCACGGCAAACGGCGCAGCCGCAGCAGCAGGGGCCGGCCCGGTCGGCATCGCCACCGCAGCCGTTGGCCCCATCGCGCCCGGCGGCAGCGACGGCCGCGCCGGTGCGCGCCATGCCGACACCGACACCGACACCGACACCGACACCGACACCGACACCGACACCGACACCGACACCAGAGCCGCTACCGGCAGCCGCGTCACCGGCAGCTGAAGCCTGGTTCGAATTGATGGGCAAGATCGATCTGCGCGGACCTTCGCGGGAACTGGCCGGGCGACTGAGGCCGCTGGAGCGGGCCGGCCAAGGCTGGAAACTGGCGCTGGCGCCCTCGTTGGAAAGCCTGAATTCCGAATTCGCCCGTCGAGGCCTGGAAACCGCGGTGCGTGCGGCGCTCGGCGCCGAGGCCAGCCTCGATATCCAGATGCGCGTGGTCGAGGGTGAAACCTGGGCGGAACGCGGCGCCCGAGCCCGCAGCGAACACCTGGCGGCGGCCGAGCAGCGCTTGTTGGCAGATCCGGGATTGCAGGCGCTCACCCAGGAGTTCGGTGCCCGCGTGGTGCCGGGCTCACTGCAAGTGGATTGAACCCAGAAACCTCAGTTGAACGGGGTAGAGTGTGCGGTTATGGTGGTGCAGGGCAAGGCGCAGAGAGGAGGAATAGCCACCTATTCCGACGAGTTGCAACGCAGCCCTGCGTCGCCGTAACCGTGCAATCTGCCCCGTAGCGGACTCACCCGATGTGTGAGTTGATCTAGCAGCCGAAAATCCAAAAGAATCATCGGCCTACGAACTTCAAGAAGCGGTCAAATGAGGTTTCTGGGTTGAACTAAGGAGGGCAGAATCATGCGTGGCGGATTGGGAAACATCCTGCAGCAGGCTCAGCGCATGCAGGAAGAACTGCAGGCGCAGATGGAGCAGGCGCAGAAGGAGTTGCAGACTGCTGAAGTCACCGGGACTTCAGGCGGCGGCATGGTCAGTGTGACCATGAGCGGCCGCCATGAGACCCGACGGGTGCGCATCGATCCGACACTGTTGAAAGATGATCCGGAGATGCTCGAAGATCTGATCGCGGCGGCCATCAACGACGCCGTCAACAAGGTGGCCGAGCTCTCGCAATCGCGCATGGCCAAGGTCACCGGCGGCATGCAGTTGCCGCCCGGTTTCAAACTGCCATTCTGACCGGCACTGCGCGTGAGCCCCTTGCTGGATGAATTGGTGCAGGCGCTCCGATGCCTGCCCGGGGTCGGTGCCAAATCGGCCCAGCGCATGGCCTTTCAGCTGCTGGATCGCGATCGCGCCGGTGCCCGACGACTGGCCGACAAGCTGATTGCGGCAGTCGAACGCATCGGGCTGTGCCAGCGCTGCCGCACCTTCACCGAGGACCAGCTCTGCAGTCTGTGCCGCGCCAGCGGTCGTGACGACGCCTTGCTGTGCGTGGTCGAGTCACCGGCGGATCTGTACGCGCTGGAGCAGGCCACCGGCTATCGCGGGCGCTATTTCGTGCTCCACGGCCGGCTGTCACCGCTGGACGGCCGCGGCCCCAGGGAGCTCGGACTCGACCTGCTGGCCGATCGTCTGGCCGAAGGCCAGGTCCGGGAACTCATTGTCGCCACCAATCCCACCGTGGAAGGCGAGGCAACGGCCCACTACCTGGCCGAGATCGCCCGCGCTGCCGAGGTCTCGCCCACCCGTATCGCCCATGGCGTGCCGGTTGGGGGAGAGCTGGAATACATCGACCGCAGCACCCTGGCGCATGCGTTCAGTGGGCGGTTGAAGGTCTAGTGGGTACGTCGAGGTGCTCGGGGCCGTTTCGCGATCGAGTAAAACGTGAAATGTAAAACGTCAATTCAAAGCGGGCTCTGGCTTCTCCTTCACGTTTGACGTTTTACGTTTTACCTTTGCGACTGTTCCCACTCCGTGCGAGGCGTCCCACCCTATGCCCACCCTCTTCAGCAAGATCATTTCCCGCGAAATTCCGGCACAGATCGTCTACGAGGACGAGCATCTGCTGGCCTTCAAGGACATCAATCCGCAGGCGCCGGTGCATGTGCTGTTCATTCCCAAGGAAGAAATCGCCAGTGCCGATGCGCTGGAGGATCGCCATGCCGAGCTGGTCGGGCGGCTGGTGCTGGCAGCGGGCCGCTACGCCCGTGAAGCTGGAATTGCCGAGGACGGCTACCGCCTGGTGATGAACACCAACGAGCACGGCGGACAGACCGTGTTCCATCTGCATCTCCACCTGATCGGTGGCCGACCGATGTCCTGGCCGCCGGGCTGATCGACGGCGCGCTAGTCGTTTGCGCGCAAGGCTGGCTGGCCGTCATGCTCGGCACCGCGTTTTTTCAATTCCGGGATTCCCATGCGCAGATTCTCTGTTCTTGCCGCGTTGTTCTTGGCTGCCTGCGCCACCACGCCGGGCGGGCGCGATGCTCGACTGGTGGCCGAGCTCGCTGAAGATCCGGCCTATGGTCGTCAGCTGCTGGACAATGACCCCAATCCCCAAGTTGGCGCGACCTTCTTGCTGACCAGCCCGGAATTTCCGGAAATGAGGGTCAACCTGTTTGCCTATCTGGTCGGCATTGGCGACGAAGAGGAAGCCCTGGCCAGCATCGACGAAGGTCTGGTGGCATCGCTCAAGTACGCACAGACCCAGGGCGTTTACCGCGAACTCGAGGATCTGGACCTGGCGCCCAGCGCAGTCAGTGTCAGCATCGGATCGCGCCAGCGCAAGGGCTTGCGGCGTATCCATCGGGCAACTCTGGAGAACGGTGCGCAGACCCTCTCGATCTCCTATGTCTTCTATCGCCCGCCCTTTGCCATCAAGTACCGCGCCAGTTTCAGCGCGCTCGGCAATGAAAGCTACGATCGGGAGGTCGATCGCCTGGTGCGGGCCTCATTGGGCAAACTCAGTGTCAGATCCCCCAGCCTGTGCGCGCAGGCACCCGAGGACCATGAAATCCGGATCGGGCGCGAGGTGCTGGAAGAGAACGGGGAACTGACCGTGGTCAGGGCCCTGGGCGAGATGCGCGTCAGGCGTGCCCAATGGGGCTGCGAAGACCTGGAAGCAGTGCTGAGCAGCAATGAGGGGCTGCTGGAATCTGTCAAGGCCGAGCTGCGCGAGGAAAAAGCGCAGTAACTCCTGGAAAATTCCGCTGTCCGGGCATTGATGCAAGGAGCCCCGGTGAGGCGCTTCGCGCCACATCGGGCTACAACATCAAGTGCCCCGGTGAGGGTGCTTCGCGCCACTTCGGGCTACAACATCAAGAGCCCCGGTGAGGGTGCTTCGGGCCATGAGGCGTCGGAGGCTGGGGCCGGCACGTCGCGGCTGCCCCAGTCCCTGAAGCTTATTGCCCGGCCAGATCGCCCAGATTCGACTTCTGGCTGCTGAAATAGGCGGCCAGATCGGCAATGTCCTGGTCACTCAGCGTGCCGGCAAAGCCCTGCATGATCACGTTCTGGCGGGCGCCGGAGCGGTAGCTCTTCAGCGCCTGCGCCAGATAGTCATGGTACTGGCCGGCGAGAATCGGGTACTGGGGATCGCCAACGCCATTGCCGTCGGCGCCATGACAGGCCTGGCAGGTCTTGGACAACTCCATGCCGCGACCGGCACTGCCGGCAGCCTGTGCTCCGGTGGCGACCAGCAGGCCCAGGGCCACTACGATCAAATACTTGCTCATGACGGGGCCCTTCACGGTTTCGGCTTCGAGGACAGGTAGCTGGCGATGTCGGCGATGTCCTGCTCCGACAGGCTCTGCGCCTGCGCCACCATGGTCGAGTGCTTGCGCTGCTCGGTGCGGTAGGCAGTCAGCGCCGCGACCAGATATTCGTAGTTCTGACCATAGATTCGCGGTACCCGGTAATGCGGGTAGGCATTGTTGTAACCGGTGATGCCATGGCAACCGGTACAGGTATAGGCCTTGCGCTTGCCAGCTTCAGCATCGCCCTTGGCGCTTGCAACTGTGGGTACGGCGCCTGCCAGAACCAACAGCACTGCGAGTGTGATCGACCTCATCCATGCATCCCCGATGATTGGCCCGCACCGTCTTGGTGTGGGCAGCGACAAAGACCCTGGATTATGCCGAGCGACGTTGGCCCGGTCCATGCCTGTGACTTGTGGCCGACGAAGGCGCCACGGCAACGGTGGATACTGAACCTGATCCATATGACCACTGGCCAGCGTGACTTCCGGTACTGCCGATGCGGCGATCTGGTGTCATAGCATACCAACACACTTGAGTAGAGTTCTCGCGATGATCATGGAACGAAGGCATCGAAGCATCCCGACCGCGCTGATCGTGGCCATCAGTCTGTCCCTGGCCGCCTGTGGCGGTCCGGCCGCCGACCAGAGCGCCGACGGCACGGAAAAAACCGAGTCCCAGGCCTTGGGCAAGGACGGCAAGCCAGTGGAAGCGGTCAAGGTGCCGGTTGAAGTGGCCACGGCTACCCGTGCTCCGGTCAGTGCCGCCTTTCAGGGCACAGCCAATCTGGAGGCGGCCGCTGAAGCCGATGTGGTGACCAAGACCAGCGGCGTGGTGCTGGAGATCATGGTGGAGGAGGGCGATCAGGTTCGCGCCGGACAGGTACTGGCGCGCCTCGATTCCGATCGCCAGCGACTGTCGGTCAAGCAGAGCGAGGCCAATCTGCGCAAGCTCGAAAACGACTACAAGCGCCAGCAGGAAATGTTTGCGCGCAAGTTGATCAGCCAGGATGTGTTCGATCGCTCGCGCTTTGATCTGGACACCCAGCGCGCGGCCCACGACATGTCCAAGCTGGAGCTGTCCTACACCGAGATTCGTGCGCCCATCAGTGGCGTGGTCAGCAAGCGCATGGTCAAGGTCGGAAATCTGATCCAGTTGAACCAGCCCTTGTTCAAGATCGACGATTTCGATCCGTTGGAAGCCATGATCAATGTGCCGGAACGGGAAATGCGGCTGATCAAGGCCGAGCAGCCAGTGCAGATGCTGGTGGATGCGTTGCCTGATGCGGTCTTTACCGGCTCGGTGGCCCGGGTCAGCCCGGTGGTGGATTCGAACACCGGCACTTTCCGAGTGGTGGCCCAGTTCAAGGATCCAACCGGCCGGCTGCGCACCGGCATGTTCGGTCGCGTGCGCATTGTTTACGACGAACGCGCCGACGCGCTGGTGGTGCCGCGCTCGGCGCTGGTCGGCGATGACAAGGACGCCTCGGTCTTTGTGGTGGAGGATGGCACCGCCAAGCGTCGCCAGGTGCGCCTCGGTTATGCCGATGGCGGACAGGTGGAGGTGGTCGATGGCATGAGCGAAGGCGAGCAGGTGGTCACGCTCGGTCAGGCCGCGCTGCGTGATGGCTCCAAGGTCCAGATCATCAATCCCGAGGAGCCGGTGGCGGTTGCCAAGTCCGGAGGTTGAGCCCGGCTTGCGACGACACTGGATCGGCAGCTGCATCTGCGGATCCATGATCTCTGAGCCGCGACTGGAGTTGTTCGGCGTGGCACTGGCCGCGTTGCCAACGCCATTCAGCCCGTAGCGAGCGCCGCTGAGTCGGCCTCCCATCGATTGTGGGATATGTCCATGAATATCGTCCGTCTTGCCACCGAACGCCGAGTCACCATCGCCATGGTGACGATCGCCCTGGTGCTGTTCGGCCTGATCGGCCTGAGCCGTCTGAAGGTCAATCTGCTGCCGGATCTGTCCTATCCGACACTGACGGTGCGCACCGAATACGTGGGCGCCGCGCCGGCCGAAATCGAGAACCTGATCACCGAGCCCCTGGAAGAGGCGCTCGGCGTGGTCAAGAGCCTCAAGCGCATCCGCTCGGTCTCGCGCACCGGTCAGTCTGACGTGATCCTGGAGTTCACCTGGGGCACGAACATGGACGACGCCGGCATGGACGTGCGCGAGAAACTGGAATTGATCCAGTTGCCGCTGGACGTCAAGAAGCCCTTGTTGTTGCGCTTTGATCCGTCGACCGAGCCGGTGATGCGCCTGGCTCTGGCGACCGGCGTCAATGACAGTGACGCCAATTCGGTTGCTGCCCTGACCGAATTGCGGCGTTACGCGGAAGAGGATCTGAAGAAGCGTCTGGAGCCGATCGAAGGCGTCGCTGCGGTCAAGGTCTCGGGTGGCCTGGAAGACGAGATCCAGGTCGAGATCGACCAGAACCGCCTGAAGCAGCTCAATCTGGACGTCAACACGGTCATCGAGCGACTGCGCCAGGAGAACATCAATATCTCCAGTGGCCGGCTCGACGAAGCCAGTCAGCGCTATCTGGTGCGCACCATCAATCAGTTCTCGACGCTGACCGACATGGGCGACATGGTGGTCGCGGTGTCTGCCGGTGTGCCGGTCAAGCTGCGCGATGTCGCCACAGTGACCCAGGGCTACAAGGAACGCCAGGCAATCATCCGCAGCGATGGCCAGGAAGCGGTGGAGATCGCCATCTACAAGGAGGGCGATGCCAATACCGTGAGCGTGGCCGAAGCCGTGGTCAAGGCGCTGGAGCGTTACAAGGACGAGGTGCCCGAGGGCGCCAAGCTGACCACCGTGGATGATCAATCGATCTTCATCAAGAGTTCCATCCGCGAGGTGGTTGATGCCGCCGTGATCGGTGGTCTGTTGTCGATTCTGGTGATCTTCCTGTTCCTGGGTGAAGCCTGGGCCACGCTGGTCATCGCGCTGTCCTTGCCGGTGTCGATCATCGCGACCTTCTTCTTCATGCAGCAGTTCGGCATCGGCCTCAATGTGATGTCGCTTGGCGGCATTGCGCTGGCCACCGGCATGGTGGTCGACAATGCCATCGTGGTGCTGGAAAACACCCGGCGTCTGCGTGATCAGGGCCTGGGCGTGGTCGAGGCCGCGGTGCAGGGCACCAGCGAGGTCGGCATGGCCATCACCGCCTCGACCTTCACCCATATCGCCGTGTTCCTGCCGCTGGTCTTCGTCGAGGGCATCGCTGGCCAGCTCTTCGGCGATCAGGCGCTGACCGTGACCTTCGCGATGATCATCTCGCTGTTCGTGGCCGTGACCCTGATTCCGATGCTGGCTTCGCTGGGCAGCAAGCACTCGGCCATGGAGTTCGAGCATCCGGAGCCGGTGGCGCACCAGCGACACTGGTTGATGAGCAATCGCCCGCGCCTGGACTACGGACGCTTCCTGTTGCTGCCGGTCTGGCTGGTGCTGGCGCTGCTGCGCGGGATCTGGTTCGTGATCACCAAGGCGGCCTTTGCACTGGCCTGGCTGGTGCAGCGGATCTTTGGTGTGCTGGGTCGTGTGGTCATGCGCATTCTCAGCCCGATGGCAAAGGGCACGATGGGCTTCTTCGACTTCATGCTCAATCGCTACGATGTGCTGCTGCCCTGGTCCTTGCGCCATCCAGCCGTGATTCTGGGCGTGGCGCTGCTGTCCTTGCTGGGGGCGGTGGCGCTGGTGCCGCGTCTGGGTGTGGAATTGATCCCCGAATTTGCCCAGGGGCGTCTGCAGGTGGATCTGAAACTGCCGGTGGGCACGCCGCTGGCGCGCACCGATCTGATGGTGACTGGCCTGCAGCAGCACGGCATGAAGGTCTCTGGCATCGAACACATGTTTGCCACCGCCGGCACCGGCGCTCGCCTGGATGCCAATCCCACCGAGTCCGGCGAGAACATCGGCAAGCTCCTGGTGACCCTGGCGCCGCATACCGAGCGCAGCGATGAGCCACGGATCGTGGAAAGCCTGCGTGCCTATACCGACGTCATCCCTGGCGCCGAGGCCAAGTTCTCCCGGCCGCAACTGTTCAGCTTCGAGACCCCGCTGGAGGTGGAAATCAGCGGCTACGATCTGGACCTGTTGAAGCAGGCGAGCGAGCGCATCACTGCGCGCATGCGCCAGGAAGCGATGTTCGCCGACGTCAAGAATTCGCAGGAACAGGGCGCGCCGGAAGTGCGCATCTATTTTGATCAGGACAAGATCGCCTCGCTGGGTCTGACCACCCGCCAGGTCGCCGATCAGGTCGTGCGCAAGGTGCGTGGTGAAATCGCCACGCGCTACAGCTTTCGCGATCGCAAGATCGACGTGCTGGTGCGGGCCACCGAGCCGGATCGTGACTCGGTGCAGGCCGTGCGCCGACTGATCGTCAATCCGGGCAGTTCCAGCCCGGTGCCGCTGGATTCGGTGGCGCGAGTCGAGATCACCGAAGGGCCGGCGGAGATTCGCCGCATCAACCAGGAGCGTGTGGCCATTGTGTCGGCCAGTCTGCGTGGCGATCTGGGTTCGGCGGTGGCGCTGGCGCAGAAGATCGTCGACGAGAATCTGCTGCCGGCGGGTACGGCGGCCCGGGTCGCCGGTCAGAGCGAGGATCTGGATGCCTCTTTCAATTCACTGATGCTGGCGCTGGCGCTGGCGGTGTTCATGGTCTACCTGGTGATGGCCTCGCAGTTCGAGTCGCTGCTGCATCCCTTCCTGATCCTGTTCACCATCCCGCTGGCTCTGGTGGGTGCGATCTTCAGTCTGTGGATCACCGGCACCACGCTCAGCATCATCGTTTTCATCGGATTGATCATGCTGGTGGGCATCGTGGTCTCCAATGCCATCGTGCTCATCGATCGGGTCAATCAGCTGCGCGCGCGCGGCATGGAAAAACGTGCGGCCCTGATGGAGGGCGCGCGCACCCGCTTGCGGCCGATCATCATGACCACCATCACCACGCTGTTCGGCTTCCTGCCGATGGCGCTCGGGCTAGGCGACGGCGCCGAACTGCGCCAGCCGCTGGCCATCACCGTCATCGGCGGCCTGATCTTCTCGACGCTGTTGACGCTGGTGGTGATTCCGGTGCTCTACAACGTGGTCGATAGACGCGCCACCTTCCGGCAGCCGCGGGCGTTGCAGCAGGGAGAAGGTGCGGAGATTGGGGCGTGATAATGGCGATGAAGCGGGGCACGGGGCACGGGGCACGCGGCACGGGGTGGTCTGCGGGGCCGTGCGGCCATCTGGCACGTGCATTCCCGTGCGCGGGGATGAAGCGGGGCACGGGGCAGGGGGCAGGGGGCACGGGATGTGCTGAGGCGGTTTGTCGCCCTGCTGCACGAGACTTGCCCCTTGAGATTGAGTGCAGAAAAACGGCACTGAGCGCCTGCCCCGCAAGCCGCCCCGGCTCTTCCCGTATCCCGTGTCCCGTGCCCCGTGCCCCTGCTTCCCGTGCCCCCGCTTCCCGTGCCCCGTTCCTCTGGAGCCCCCACCCATGACCCTCGCCGAAATCGCCCTGAAGCGCCCGGTCACCACGATCATGCTCTTCGTCAGCTGCGTGGTCTTCGGTTTGCTGAGCGCGCGCATGCTCAAGCTGGAGTTCTTTCCGGAGCTGGATGCGCCCTTCATCCTGGTGCAGGTGCCCTATCCGGGTTCCACGCCCAAGGAAGTCGAGCGCGAGATCGTGCGGCCCATCGAGGAATCGCTGGCCACGATTTCCGGTATCGACCGGATGTTCAGCAATGCCGACGACAACGGTGCCTTCTTCTTTCTGGTGTTCGACTGGAACCGCAACCTCAAGGTCAAGCTCTCGGAGGTGCGCGAGCGGGTGGATGCGGTCCGCGGCGAACTGCCCAAGGACATCCAGCGCATCCAGGTGCTGAAGTTCTCCACCAACGACGAGCCCGCGCTGCAGATCCGCCTGTCCAGCACCACCGGCAATCTGCTGGATGCCTACGACCTGCTGGAGCGCCGCATCAAGCGACCGCTGGAACGCATACCGGGTGTCGCCTCGGTCGAGCTGTCCGGCGTGGAACCCAACGAAGTCCGCATCGATCTGCTGCCCGAGCGCATCGCTTCGCACAACATTGATCTGAACGCCCTGTCGCAGCGTATCCAGTCAGCGAATTTCTCCACCTCTGCCGGGTTGATCCACGACGGTGATCACCGCTACCGGGTGCAGCCGGTGGGCGAGATTCGCAGTCTGGAGGAGTACGGCAATCTGGTCATCAACGATGCCGGCCTGCGCCTGCGCGATGTGGCCGAGATCCGCTACGTCCAGCGCGAGATCAATTTTCGCCGCATCCTCAACGGCAACTACGCCGTCGGCGTCGACATCCGCCGTGAGCGCGGCGCCAATCTGGTCGATGTCTGTGCCGATGTGCTGGCAGAAGTAAACAAGATCGAAGCCAGTGGCGCGCTGGCCGGCATCGAGCTCTACATCATCGGCAACCAGGGCGAGGGCATTACCAGTTCGCTCGGTGAACTGGTCAAATCCGGCGCCCAGGGCATGCTCTTTGCGGTGCTGATCCTGTACTTCTTCCTGCGCCACTGGCCAAGCACACTGATGGTGTCGCTGTCGGTGCCGATCTGCATCGCCATCAGTCTGGGGGCCATGTATTTCCTCGGACTCTCGCTCAACGTGTTGACCATGATGGGTCTGCTGCTGGGTGTGGGCATGCTGGTGGACAATGCCGTGGTCGTGACCGAGAGCATTTACCAGCAGCGGGAAAAGCGCCCGGGCGATCCGGTTGGTACCGCGATCGAGGGCACCCGCATGGTGCAGCTGGCGGTCAGCGCCGGCACGCTCACCAGCATCATCGTGTTTCTGCCGAATGTCTTCGGCGGGACGACGCAGGTTGGCGTGTTTCTCTACTACGTGGCCATGCCGATGTCCGTTGCCTTGCTGGCCTCGTGGTTCGTTGCGGTCAGCATCATTCCGATGCTGGCCTCACGCATCGAACCCCCCAAAGGGGTGTCGCAGGTACGAATCGTCGAGCGCTGGAAGCTGCTTTATGGTCGCTTGCTGCACTGGACGCTCAACCATCGCGGCTGGTCCTTGATGGGTGTGCTGTTGATCTTCGCCAGCGTGCTCATTCCCGCCAACGTGGTCAAGACCGATTTCTTTGGCGGCAGCGGCAAGCGCGACTTCAATATTGGCTACGAGCTCAACGGGCGTTACCGGCTGGAGCAGCTGGAGCCGGCGGCGCGCGCCGTGGAGGCTTTCCTGCTGCGCCACAAGGAGGAATTCGAGATCGAGTCGGTGTACAGCTGGCTGTCCGAAGATCAGGGCATGCAGACCCGGCTGCAGCTGGTCAAGGACGATCGGGCGACACGGCCGCTGGAGGAGATCAAGCAGGCCGTGCGCGATGGATTGCCCAAACTCGCCATCGGCAAGGCCGTGGTCGATCTGCGCCAGGGTCCAGGTGGCGGTAACGCCGGCAGTACGGATACGCCCAGCGTCAGCGTCAACATCAACGGCGATTCCACCGAGGTGCTGACCGAGGTGGCCAAGGATGTGGCGCGAATCCTTGCCACCCATGATGAGTTTGCCGAAGTGCGCGCCGACGATGCCCAGGAGCAGCAGGAAGTGCAGCTGCGCATCGACCGCGATCGTGCCTCCAATCTGGGATTCGACCCGGCTCAGGTGGGCCAGTTGATCCAGGTGGCCATGCGCGGCGTACCGCTGCGCGAGTTTCGCCAGGGCGACACCGAGGTCCCCGTGTTGTTGCGCTTCAAGGATGCCGAGTCACTGTCACTCGATGACCTCAAGGAAATCCGCATCACCCGCGCTGATGGCGAGTCGGTGCCGCTGTCGGCGCTGGTGTCGGTCGATGTCTCGCCCAGCGCCCGCCAGATCGGACGGCAGGATCGCAAGACCAGTCAGTCGATCACCATCGACCTCAAGCCCAAGGGAGACATGGGCAAGGCACGCGAGATCATCGAAAGCAGTCTGAAGGATTACCCGTTCCCGACCGGTTACACCTACGATCTGGGTCAGCGCTTCCAGGACGATGCCGCCGCCGCTGCCGAAATGATGTTCCTGCTGCTGCTGTCGATTGTCCTGATCTACATGGTCATGGCGGCCCTGTTCGAGTCGGCGATCTATCCGATCGCGATCCTGATCTCGATCATGTATGCGGTGGTCGGGGTCTGGTGGACCTTCCTGGTCTGGGACACCACCTTCTCGGTCATGGCTTTCATCGGCATCATGATTCTGACCGGCGTGGTAGTGAACAACGGCATCGTGCTGGTCGAGCATGTGAACACGCTCCGGCGAGCCGGGCACGATCGCGAGCAGGCCCTGATCCTGGGCGGGCAGGAGCGGCTGCGGCCGATCCTGATCACCACCGGCACCACCTTCCTCGGCCTGTTGCCGCTGTGCATCAGCGATGTCGGCATCGGTGGCAACGGACCGGCCTACTTCCCGATGGCCAGGGCCATCGCCGGTGGATTGGTCTTCTCCACCGCCATCACCCTGGTGGTGCTGCCCACCGTGTATGCCTCGCTGGAAGACGCCAGCGAAGCCATCAAGCGCGGCTGGCGCCGCGCGGGCACACGCTCCTCCCGGGCGCCGGTCGAGGCCTGATCGATATGCCGAACTAAATTGACGGACAATCGAATCGACCGATAGTCTCCACCTTCTGCATCGCCTGCCAAATGAGGATTCCGCCATGCGCGTTGTAATCGACCTGTCCGAACAGGATCTGGAGCATTTCCGGGCCGCCATGCGGCGCGCCAAGGAAGCCGCCGCCCATCTGAGCGCCGCCGAGATCACCGGTGCCGCCATGCAGCTGCTGGAAGACACCAAGGGTGTGCAGGTGCCCGAGTTCGTGTCCTCGCGCATGAAGCGCCTGGGTACGCTGGTAGGCATGGTGCACGACACCAACTGGGGTATTTCCGACGAAGAGCGCAAGGAAATCCTGTCGGCGCTGACCTATTTCTCCGATCCCAACGATGCCATTCCGGACGATATCCCGGTGCTGGGCTTCCTCGACGACGCCATCATGATCGAATTGGTGGTGGAAGAGCTGAAGCACGAGATCGACGCCTATGAAGACTTCTGCCTGTTCCGCAAGCAGGCCGAGGACGATATCGGCGCAGTGGAGGCGAGCGGTCTCAACCGCGACGACTGGCTGCAGCAGCGTCAGAACGAGTTGCTGGATCGCATGCGCGGGCGTCGCTCCCGCGACAGCGCTTCCTACGGTGGTGGCCGCGGCGGCTTCTCGCTGTTCTCGATTCGCTGAGCACCCTCGACAGAGATCAAGAAAGGCGCCGAAAGGCGCCTTTCTTGTGCGTCGGCCCCTGTGGGAGCGGCTTCAGCCGCGATCTGTTCTTGAATCGAGGCAGTCGCGGCTGAAGCCGCTCTTGCCAGACATGCCGTAAGGCATTGATTTGAGGGCACGAGGGCGAGAGGGCACGAGGGCACGCAAGATCAAGAGCTCGCGGTGAGGCCGCCTTTGCGCGCCCTCGTGCCCTCTCGCCCTCCAACGTTTGGTGCGCGAACAAGCGCGCCGCTGGCGGCGACCGGGACTCCCACAGGGGCAGGTGGCTGGCCGCATTGCAGCAGGCTCAATCGCCGCCGCCGCAACCTCCGCAGCCACCGCCGCCGCCATCGCCACCGCCACTGTCGCCGCCACAGCCGCTGCTGTCGCCGGAGGAGCCGGGCGGTGAGCGCAGCTGGTGGTACTCGGCGTAGGCCGTGCCACTGAGCGCTGCCGTTCCCAGCAGTGCCACCGCCAGTCCGAGTTCCTTCTGTTGCGGCGCCCGCAGGGCGCGTGCATGGCGCTGTTTGGCATCCGCCAGCGCTTGATCGCCGGCGCGGGTGCGGGTCGGACGCGCCAGCAAGAAGCCGAGGCCGATCACACCGGTGATGATCGTCAGAATCACCAGGAAGGCGACCGGTTTGGACCGCGACAGGCCGACGACAATCTTGCTGACACCGAAGGCGGCCACAAGCAGCAGGGGCAGCGCGCTGAACAAGCGCACCCGCCAGGCGGCAGCGTCATCCAGCCAAAGATTGGCCTTCTGCAACCTCTTCTCCAGCGGCGCCAAGGCCACGGCAGAGCGCTTGAGTACCTGGGCTGGCGATCCGTCCACGGCAATGCAGCGGGCCACGACGGCGGGCGCTTCGCTGCTGTCTGACACCGGCCGGTCCAATTTCAGCTCGCGGCTGTTCTGATCCCACTGGGCCTGGCCGTTGCCGAGCAGATGGGCCACCGCGGCATCGGTGCAGCGGACGGCGCCGCCGGCGAGATAGGCCAGTTCGAAGGCTTCAGGGCGGGCACCGCTGGCGCTGCCGGTGTCCCGCAGGCTCCGACGCAGCCACCAGGCGCCTACCAGCCCGCTGACCATCAGCACGCCAAAGAGTTGCAGAAAGGGCCCGGCGGTCCAGTCCAGGGGGTTGGATGACAAGGCCAGCGCGCTCTGCACCTGCGTCAACGTGGCCAAGGCCAGCAGAGCCGCGCAAGTCGCCGCCGCGCGCGGCCAGCGCGGCCGCGGGATCAGCCAGTAGCGGCCGCGATCAATGGCGATCTGGGCAGGCCTGGCGGCGAAGCGCTCGCGAGTGCCAGGCCAGAGATCCTGTGGAGCTGCGCCGAAATAGTCCTCGTACAGGGCAATCGTCGTCGCGTATTGCTCGCGGTAGCGCCAGGATTCTTCCCGACCGCCCTGGGTGGGGCCATGGTGCAGCGCACGCCCGAGGACTTGCGGGCAAAACTGCTTCCAGTAATCGCGGGTGTAGCACAGGTGCAGGTGCCAGACCTCGTCGACGGCATCGCTGGGCGTGACCTCCTGCGGGCTGATGCAGGCCAGGAAGCAGAATCTGCGGTACTCGTCGATGGCGCGTCTGGCGAAATCCAGCGTCCAGCCCTGTTCGCGCGCCAGGCGTCGGGCGAAATCGATGCCAAGCTCCGGGTGCTCAAAAGCATGGGCCTGCAGGCGCGCCCAGAGTGCCTGCTCGGTGTCGGTCCAGTCGCGCATCTGCGTCTCCGTCATGGGATAACCCTCGGTTGGACGCTGCCGATTGTAGACTCGGGACTTGCAGGGGCGATGACGATCTTGACCTGCAGACCGGGGAATTGCGCCGTTGGTCAGAATCGCTGAACGGCTGTCCTAATTGGGGAGCAGGGAATGAAGACGTGGCAACAGATCCTGACGGCAGCGTTTCTGCTGCCTTGCTGCAGTTCGCAAGGATGGGCGGATGACGTGCCAGCCCCTGAATTCATGGCCGGCGACTGGTGTGCCGTCCAGGGCGAGCAGCAATTCGAAGAGCGTTGGACCGGCGCCGAGGGTGGTCGCATGTATGCCGTGGCTCGAAGCTTCCAGAATGGCCGCCTGACCGGATTCGAGTTTCTGCGAATCGAAGCCGAGGACGGCAACTGGTTCTACCGGGCCCAGCCCGGTGGCCAATCGGCCACCGATTTCGCCCTGACCGATTCAGCCGATGAGCGCATCGTGTTCAGCAATCCCGATCACGATTTCCCGCAGCGCATCGAGTACTGGCGCGATGCCTCGGGTCTGCACGCCGCGGTGTCGGCGCTCGATCCGGCCGAAGGGCGGCAGCAGTTCGATTTCCGCCCCGGATCTTGTCAGGTGTCAGCAGCAAAGGCAGCGTGTGCGGGCCTGACGATGGCTGAAGTGCTGGAGGCCAGCCAGCCCGGCGACTGGCGACGACCCGACCCCAAGCACACGCTTTATCTGGAGCTGGACTCCGGGCGCGTGGTGATCGAACTGGCGCCCGACTTCGCGCCCCGGCATGTGGCGAACATCCTGACACTGGCGCGCTCTGGTTACTACGACGGCCTGGCGATCCTGCGCGTGCAGGACAATTTCGTCGTGCAATGGGGCGATCCCCAAGCCGAAGACGAAGCGGCCCGCAAAGCACTGACCGCCGGGGAGCGACAGCTGGCAGCGGAATTCACCCGCAGCGCCAGCACTGATCTCAAGTTCACCGTGCTGCCCGATGGCGACGGCTATGCGGCGCAGACCGGATTTGTTGGCGGATTCCCGGCAGCGCGCGATCCCGGCTTGCAGCGCGCCTGGTTGACGCACTGCTACGGCACGCTCGGGGTGGGCCGGGACAACGATGTGAACTCCGGCGGCGGCACCGAGCTGTATGTGGTCATCGGTCATGCGCCCCGACAGCTGGATCGCAATATCACTGTGGCGGGCCGGGTCATACAGGGCATGGAGTTGCTGTCCAGCCTGCCGCGCGGGCCGGCGCCGATGGGCTTCTACGAGCAGCCCGAACAGCGCATTGCCATCCGCAAGGTGCGGGTGGCCGCTGATCTGCCGGAGGCCGAGCGCAGCCGTATCGAGTTGTTGCGTACCGATACGCCGCGCTTTCAGGATCTGATAGAAGCCCGCCGTAATCGCCGTGACGAGTGGTACAAGCAGCCGGCCGGCCATATCGACGTCTGCAGTGTGCCACTGCCGGCGCGGCAGTACTGACGACCTGCGAGAAAACAGGCTCGCCACTGTAGGAGCGACCTTGCGTCGCGACTGTGAGAGTCCCGATCGCCCTTGGCGGTGCGCCTGGTCGCGCATCAAACAGGGGCGTCATTGCGAGCCGCCTGTTCCGGCCTGAAACTGCCCACGGGCCATGAACCCGGTGTCGTAGGTCATGTTGTCCGCGTCAGCGGACTACGTGACATCGAATTGCGTCACGTAGCTCGCTACGCGAGCAACGTGACCTACAACAGCAAATCAACAACTTGCGATATGGGTTCATGGAGAGCGCAGCGAAGCAATCCAGAATCGAACTGTGAGAAGCACTGGATTGCTTCGTCGCTGCGCTCCTCGCAATGACGCCGCGATGGGGTGTTTCCGAGACTCCCTGTTCACGGCCCGTTTTATATCCAAATCAATGATCTACGATATGTTTGGTGAGAGCGGGCTCTGCCCGCGATCAGGGTCGCAGCATGCCGCATTGCCGGATCGCGGCTGAAGTCGCTCCCACAGCAGGCGTTGGTTTCGCGGACAGAGTCCGCTCCCGCAGGGGCGGCCGGGCCTGCTCAGGCTCAGCCGCCGGGCTTCGGTCTGGCTCCAAACAGCGCAGATCCGACTCGAACCATGGTCGCACCTTGTTCCAGCGCCAGTTCAAAATCGTCGCTCATGCCCATCGACAGCGTGTCGATCTGAGGAAAGTCCTGTTTCAAACGCCCAAACAGCTGGCGTAACTGTCTGAAGCTGTCCCGCCGCTGTTCCAGCCCCGGCCACGGTTTGGGGATCGACATCAGCCCGCGCAGCTGGAGTTCGGGCGATCCGGCAACGGCCCGCGCCAATTCCGCGATCTGCTCAGGCGCGCAGCCGGACTTGCTGTCCTCGTCATCGATGTTGACTTGGATCAGCACGTTGAGCGGATCCAGGTTCGCCGGACGAAACCGAGCCAGCAGCGGAATCAGCTTGGCCCGGTCCAGTGTCTGCAGCCAGTCGAAGTGCTCGGCAACTTCGCGGCACTTGTTCGATTGCAGCGGGCCGATCAGATGCCACTCGATCTCCGGGCAGCTGTCTCGCAGTTCGCGCATCTTCGCCAGGGCTTCCTGGACGTAGTTCTCGCCGAACACGCGCTGTCCCAGCGCATAGGCCTCGGCGACCGCCGAGGCCGGCTGAGTCTTGCTGACGGCGACCAGCGTGGCCAGGCCCGAGGGCGCCGCTGCCCGGATGTTTCGGGTCAGCGTGTCCAATCGGTCACTCAAGCGGGTGGTCATGGTGCGCAGTTCCGGGTGGTGACGTGGCTATACTCGACCAGCACACGTGTGAGGCAAGGGGCAGTCATGGATATCGCCGAACTATTGGCATTCAGCGTCAAGAATAAGGCTTCGGACTTGCATCTGTCGGCAGGCCTGCCGCCGATGATCCGTGTAGACGGCGATGTCCGGCGCATCAACATCCCGGCGCTGGACCACAAATCGGTCCATGGGCTGATCTACGACATCATGTCGGACAAGCAGCGCCGCGACTACGAAGAATTCTTCGAGATCGATTTCTCCTTCGAGATTCCCGGACTGGCGCGCTTCCGTGTCAACGCCTTCAACCAGAATCGCGGCGCCGCGGCGGTGTTCCGTACGATTCCTTCCGAAATCCTGTCCTTGGAAGACCTGGCCGCACCCAAGGTGTTCAAGGAATTGATCGACTATCCGCAGGGGCTGATCCTGGTGACGGGACCTACCGGTTCAGGCAAGTCGACCACCCTGGCGGCCATGCTTGATCACATCAACAAGAATGAATACGCGCATCTGCTCTCGGTCGAAGACCCGATCGAGTTCGTGCACACCTCGAACAAGTGTCTGATCAACCAGCGCGAAGTGCATCGCAACACCCATGGCTTCAATGAGGCGCTGCGATCAGCCCTGCGTGAGGATCCCGACTACATCCTGGTCGGCGAGTTGCGCGATCTGGAAACCATCCGTCTGGCGCTGACCGCGGCCGAAACCGGCCATCTGGTCTTCGGTACGCTGCACACCAGTTCGGCGGCCAAGACCATCGATCGCATCATCGACGTGTTCCCCGCCGGCGAAAAGCCGATGGTGCGTTCGATGCTGTCGGAGTCGCTGCGCGCGGTCATTGCGCAGACGCTGATGAAGAAGGTCGGCGGCGGCCGTATCGCGGCGCACGAAATCATGGTCGGCATCCCGGCCATTCGCAACCTGATCCGCGAGGACAAGGTGGCGCAGATGTATTCCTCGATCCAGACCGGCGCCAACTACGGCATGCAAACGCTCGATCAGTGCCTGCAGGATCTGGTCAAGCGTGGTCTGGTCACGCGCCAGCAGGCGATGACCTACGCCAAAGACAAGCGTCTGTTCGAGACATGAGGCCACTGACGCCGCTGAACCGGGTCAGGCGCGGCACGCGGACACGTCTGGCCTGGCTGTGTTCAGTGGCGGTGTTGGTGTGGACGGCCTTGCCGTTGCAGGCCGCGCCGCAGCCGGCGGCCGACGAGGCCAGCGTCAGCCAGCAGCTGGAGCAGTCCATGGCCGGTTACGCCGATTCGGCCATCGAACTGTTGGCGGCCAGCAAGGCCCCTCGAGAACGCTGGATAGCCGGCTTGATGCTGGTCGGCTCGGCCATGAACAACAGCCAGGATGCTGCGCGGTCCGAAGCCATGCTGGCGCGCGGACAGGCGCTGTTGAATCAGGCGCTGGCGGATGGCAAGGACGACGCCACACTGGTTTTCTGGGCCATTCTCGATCCGCCGACGGTCGATCGCAGCAATGCCGAGGCGGTGGCGCGCGAGCGTATGGCCATGACCGCGCACCTGCAGCAACTCGAACCCGACAATGCCGTGGTCTGGTTGGGCGCCTTGCCGCCGCGTGGCGAGCCCGGTGCCATCCCCGTCGCTACCGAAATGCTGGCCAAGGCGGCCGCGGCCAAGCGCTTCGATACCCATTTCGCCAGCTCCATGCAGATGCTGCTGAAGGCCTTCGGGCGGGTGCCTCTGCCGGAGGACTGGCCTGATACCAGCAGTCTGCCCGCCTACGACGGCGTTTCCCGCAAAGACCTTCCGGTGATCATGGCCGTGGGCATCGCCAGCGCCATGGCCATGCCCTATCTGGTGGCAGCCCAATGGTGGTGCGGCGGCAATGCCGACGAGCATCCCTGGCTGGATCATTGCCGCAAGCTCTCCAGGACCATGGTCGAGCACAGCGATTCCATCGTGCCGCGCTCGCTGGGACTGGCGCTGCAGGAACAGCTGTACAAGCCGGGAACCGAAGGCGCCGGGCGTACGCAGGCGCAGCGACGCGAACTGGCCTGGCTGGTGGAGCGTGGCCTGCAGCGGGTGGGCCCGGGCCAGCCGATCAGTTTTGCCCAATGGCGTCAGTTCTGGAGCCAGCCCGGTGCCAACGAAATCAGCGTCGCCCGTGCCCTGGTCAAGGCACAGAAGCTGCCGGCCACGCCACCCGATGACTTCGTCCCGGCCTGGGATCGCGAGAGCAATGAAAGCCCGCCCTGACGGGGCGTGCCCGTGATCACCCTTGAGTCCCGGTCGCCATTGGCGGTGCGCTTGTTTGCGCATCAAACAGGGGGCAGGGGGCAACGGGCAGGGGACCCAGGTCGCGGCACCCTCAGATCATGCGTCGAGGTTGGACACCAGCCCCCTGCCCCTTCATGTTGGTCCTGTAAAACAATGCGTTACCGCATGTCTGCCCAGAGTCGCAAAGGCGCACCGGGATCGCCAAAAGTTCCGCAGACAGCGATGGCAGCTTCAGGCACAATTGAGCGCTGGCGGGTGCCGATTGCGCTCCAATTCGCGGAGGGTACGAGATGAGTATCGACTTCAATTCCTTCTTGAAGCTGATGGTGCACAAGAAGGCGTCGGATTTGTTCATCACCGCGGGTGTGCCACCTTCAATGAAGGTGCATGGCCGCATCGCGCCGATCACCCAGGCCGCACTGACGCCACAGCAAAGCCGTGATCTGGTGCTCTCGGTCATGACACCCTCGCAACGCGAGGAGTTTGAGAAGACCCACGAGTGCCAGTTCGCCATCAGCCTGCAAGGTGTGGGCCGATTCCGCGTCAGCTGTTTCTATCAGCGCAATCAGGTGGGCATGGTGCTGCGTCGCATCGAGACCAAGATCCCGACGCTGGACGAACTCAGCCTGCCGCCGATCCTGAAAACGCTGGCCATGACCAAGCGTGGCCTGATCATCTTTGTCGGCGCCACCGGTACCGGCAAGTCGACCTCACTGGCGGCAATGCTGGGTTATCGCAACCAGAATTCCACCGGTCACATCATCACCATCGAAGACCCGATCGAATTCGTGCACAAGCACGAGGGCTGCATCATCTCGCAGCGCGAAGTCGGCATCGATACCGACAGCTTCGAACTGGCGCTGAAGAACACGCTGCGTCAGGCCCCGGACGTCATCCTGATCGGTGAGGTGCGCGCCCGCGAGACCATGGATCACGCCATCACCTTCGCCGAGACCGGCCATCTGTGCCTGTGCACGCTGCATGCCAACAACGCCAACCAGGCCATCGATCGCATCCTGCACTTCTTCCCGGAAGACCGTCGCCCGCAGCTGTTGATGGATCTGTCGCTGAATCTGAAGGGCATCGTCGCCCAGCAGCTGATTCCGACGCCGGACGGCAAGGGTCGTCGCGTGGCCATGGAAGTGCTGCTCGGTACGCCGCTGGTGCAGGACTACATCCGTCAGGGTGAGGTGCACAAGCTCAAGGACGTCATGAAGGAATCGACCAACCTTGGCATGCGCACCTTCGATCAGAGCCTGTTCGAGCTCTATCAGGCCGGCGAGATCAGCTACGAAGACGCGCTGCGCCACGCCGATTCCGCCAACGAGGTGCGTTTGCGCATCAAGCTGGCCCAGGGCGGCGATGCCCATACCCTGTCGGCCGGCATGGAAGGCGTGGAACTGATCGAGCGCTGAGCTTTTGCTGGTTGTGGGTTGTGGGTTGTGGGTTGTGGGTTGTGGGAGCGGACTTTGTCCGCGATCGCTCCAGAAGTAGGGCGGAACCCGCCTGCCTCAGCCCTTACGACCGCGGCCAAGCACGCGGGCGGATTCCGCCCTACGCCAACACGTCCTTCAGCAGCGGTACGGTGATGCGGCGGCCGCGGGCCAAGGCTTCGCGGTCGAGGTTGGCGAGGGTCTGCAGCAGGGTGCGCAGATCGCGACTGTGGTGCCGCAGCAGATAGTCGGCTGCGGCCTCGTCCAGCGGCATGCCGGCGTGCTCGGCGCGGTGCATCAGAATGGCCTTGCGCGCCTCGTCATCGTGGCGCTCGATGCGCAGCATCTCCGAGCGCGCCAGGCGTGAGGACAGGTCCGGCAACAAGGCTGCCGAGAGATCGTGTTCACTGCCCAGCGCCAGCAGCAGGGCGCGCTGACGATCGTGCTGACGATTGATTTCGGCGAACAGCCATTCCGCCAGGGCATGGTTGCCGAGCGCCAGTCCAACATCGTCGATGGCCACCAGTTCCGCGTCCAGTGGCTCGCCAGGTGAATCCAGCTGCAGTCGCGCCAGGGGCAGGTAGGCTGCGCTGTGGCCGGCGGCGCGCGCGGCGTCGCAGCAGGCCATCAGCAGATGCGTCTTGCCCGACGAGGGCGCACCGCCCAGCAGCACCTGCGAGGTACCCGGATGGTCCGCGAGCGCCCGCAGGCGGGCCAGCAATAAGTGGTCGTTGCCAGACCAGAATCGGTCGAAATCCGGTGCGCCCAGTCCGCCCAGCGCCAATGGCATCTGGCTCATCGGGGCTTGGGCTTCGATGGTTTGCGGCGCGAGGCCTTGGCTTTGGCTGGCGCCATCGGAGCGGGTGTCGGCGTTGCAGCGGGTGTCCGATCAGGAGCGGGGGTCGGGTCAGAAACTGGTGTCGGATCAGAGGCCGGTGTCGGTGTCGGATTGGAAGCCGAGTCCAGAGCCGAAGCCGGAGCCGAATCTGAAGCGGCTGCTGACTTTGAGCCCTCGCGGTAAAGGTCGCTGGCGACATATTGCTCATGAACATGACGCAGCACCACCATCAGCACGGCGGTGACGGGCAGGGCCAGCAGGATGCCGATAAAGCCGAACAGTTGGCCGCCGGCGAGAATGGCGAAGATCACGGCGACCGGATGCAGGCCGATGCGGTCACCGACCAGCCAGGGCGTGAGTACGAAGCCTTCCAGTGTCTGGCCGACACCGAAGACGGCCAGCACGTAGACCACATGAATGAGGTCGCGATGCTCGACCAGCGCAGCGATGACGGCACCGCCGACGCCGAGAATGCTGCCCAGATAAGGCACGAAGCTCAGCAGCCCGGCGCTCATGCCGATCAGGAAGGCGAGTTTCAGTCCGGCCAGCCACAAGCCAATGGAGTAGATCAGTCCCAGCGCCAGCATCACCGCGATCTGTCCGCGCAGGAAGGCGCTCAGCACTTCGTCCGATTGCCGGGCGATGTTGACCACCCGCGCTTCGACCGTGCGCGGCAGCAGTTCGCGCACGCGCTCGATCATCAAGTCCCAGTCGCGCAGGAAATAGAAGCTCACCACCGGAATCAGCAGCAGATTCATGATCCAGCCGATGATGGCCAGGCCGGATTTGGACACCGAGGCAATGACCGTGGCCGCTATGCCGCCGGCCTGCTGCCAGTGCGACTTCAGCATGGCCACGATCTGATCGGTGCTGAACAGTTCCGGATCGACGCCCAGATGCTCCACCAGGAAGGGCATCAGGCGTTCGCGGACCCAGCCGATGTACAGCGGCAGCTTCTCCACCAGGATGCTGATCTGGGCTTCCAGCAGCGGAATCAGGATCAGCGGCATCAGCAGCAGCAGCAGGGTCATGACCGCAAACACGATCGACACCGCAGCACTGCGACCCAGACCCCGCGCCTGCAGTCTATCGACCAGCGGATCACCCAGATAGGCCAGCAACGCGGCCATCGCAAAGGGCGTGAGGATGGGGCCCAGCAGGTACAGCAGCAGGCCGATGCCGAACAGGATGGCCAGCAGTTGCCAGCGGTGGGTCATGGTCATGAGTGCCTATCCCCGATTCGTCGCGCCTTGATACTCCAGCGGCGCACGTAGTCGACGCCGCTGACCAGCAGCAATCCTGCACAGGCCAGGATCAGCGTCTCGATCAGCCAGGTCGGTATCTGCGCCTGAACGTTCTGCCACAGCAGCAGTACCACCAGCAGCAACAGCGCCGCGGTGGTGATCTTGCCGACGATGGTCGGCGCCGCATGCAACGGCGCATAGTTGAAATGGAAAGCCACGGCGCCGCTGACGATGACCAGATCGCGGATGGCAATCAGCCCCAGCAACCAGTAGGGCAGATCGCCGTGTGCGGTCAGCGCGACGCATACCGACAGCACCAGTGCCTTGTCGGCCAGCGGATCCAGCCAGCCGCCCAGCTGTGATTGCCAGTGGTAGCGTTTGGCCAGCCAGCCGTCGATGCCATCGGTGGCGCCCGCCGTGATGAACAATGCCATGGCCAGCACGCTTTCGTCGTACACCACCAGCAAGGCGATGGGCAACGCCATCAGTAGCCGCAACACCGACAGGGCATTCGGCAGATGGCGCAATCTGGAGCGGCTGAGATCAGGCATCCGGCCCATCCATTCAGCGCAGATCGAGCACGACGGCGCCGTCGCTGCTGTCTCCGGCCACGCTCAGCAGATCGCTCATCGGCAGGATCTGCCGCAGCCGCTCCTGACCCCCGGCAACCGTCAGATCAAGGCTCATGGAATCCGCCGCCGCAGTGCTGAGATGGATTTCCCGAACCACGGACAGCGATTCCAGGTAGGCGTACACCCGGGCAAAATCACTGGCGGAGCGCAGCCCACGGACCACCGCCGACACCTGCGCAGGGGTGCTGTCAGCGGCGGCGAAAGCATAGCGTGCGGCCAATCGGTTGGCGGTCTCGTCTGCCACTGCACGCAGGGCCGAGTCGCTGTCGGATCCCCGAACCTCGAAACTCTCTTCGCGCTCGCCGTCGCCATAGGCGAAGCGACCGACCACGCCGTCTGCGGTCGCGTACAAACGACCCGCCAGTACACCCGGAGCGCCAAAACGGCTGGCGACACTGCGCAGTGAGGACACCTTGCCGCGTTCGACATCAATGACCGAGGGCGCATCTTCACCGCCGATCAGTGCCGCCTTGAGTTCGATGCCGCGCTCGCTGCCACGGCGCAACAGCGGCGCCAGCTGGCTGCTGCCGAGAAAATCGGTGCCGGAATCACCCACCACCCAGACCATCAGTGTGGGCCGCTCGCGCGCCCACCGTGCCAGACCGCTGGAGCTGACCAGCTTGTTGATCGCCCGCGGTTCAAAATTTGCGGCGTAATAGAGCTTCAGCGCCGGTGTGGGGCCAGAACGATCGATGTCCTGCCGGTAATAAAAGGCCTGGATCAGCGGCTCGGGATTGGCCAGCGCCGCCTGTACCTCGGCACGCTGCGCCGCCGAGGGGTCGCCCGAGACCTTGACCAGCACCTGTTTCAGCGCTTCGGTCATAGCTACCTTGCGGGCCGCTTCATCCTGTCCGGAGACCGGCACTTCGCCGGTATAGACATCGGAGGCGGCCAGGGGCGCCATCAGTGACAGCAACAATCCAATCAACCAAATCCGGCGCATGCACAGCTCAACCGCAAAGTTCTGATACGCCAAGTATGGCAGGCACAGATGCATTCAGACGAGGCTTGGCCCAGGCCACGGCGAGCTTCGGTTTCTTCAGCCGTGCCCGTATGCTTCGCGGCTTCACGCAGATGGTACAAGCCGATGAGCGAGAACAAGCCACTGACCTACCGCGATGCCGGGGTCGATATCGATGCCGGCAACACGCTGGTGGAGCGCATCAAGCCGGCCGTGCGCCGCACCATGCGCCCGGAAGTGCTGGCCGGCGTCGGCGGTTTTGGGGCCTCGGTTCGGGTACCGCTGGAGCGCTTCAAGGAGCCGGTGATGGTCTCGGGCACCGACGGCGTCGGCACCAAGCTGCGTCTGGCTCATCAACTTGGCCGCCATGACACCATCGGCATCGATCTGGTGGCCATGTGCGTCAATGATGTGCTGGTGCAGGGCGCGGAGCCCATCTTCTTTCTGGACTATTTCGCCACGGGCAAGCTGGAAGTCGATGTGGCGGCGTCGGTGGTGGCCGGTATCGCCCGTGGTTGCGAGGAATCGGGCTGCGCCCTGGTGGGCGGCGAAACCGCCGAGATGCCCGATATGTACCCGCCCGGCGAATACGATCTGGCCGGCTTCTGCGTGGGCCTGGTCGAACGCTCGAAGATGCTCGATGGCAGCGCCGTGCGCGCCGGTCAGCGCTTGGTCGGCATTGCCAGTTCCGGACCGCACTCGAATGGTTATTCGTTGATCCGGCGGATCCTGGCCCGCGCCGGCACCGACCTGAACACCGAGCTGAACGGCCGTCCGCTGGCTGATCATCTGATGGCGCCGACCCAGCTCTATGTCAAACCGGTGCTGTCGCTGCTGGCTGACCTGCCGATCGCCGCCATGTCGCACATCACCGGCGGCGGCTTGACCGAAAACATCATCCGCGTGATCCCCGAAGGCCTGGGCATTCAGGTCGACAGCTCGCGCTGGCCGGAACCGGCGATCTTTCAGTGGTTGATGCAGGCCGGTCAGGTGGCGCGCAGCGAGATGTGGCGCACCTTCAATTGCGGCATCGGCTTCGTGCTTGTCCTGCCGGTCGAATCGGTGGCTGCCGCGATCGAGCGCCTGCAAGCCCTGGGGCTTTCGGCCTACGATATCGGTGAAGTCAGCGAGCACGCCGGCGAGGCCGCCCGTGTCCGCATCGATTGAGAAGCTCCGAGTTGCGGTGCTGTTGTCGGGGCGGGGCAGCAACCTCGCCGCGCTGATCGAAGCCGCCGTGCAGGATCTGCCGATCTCATTGGTCGGCGCCTTTGCTGACCGTGCCGATGCGCCGGGTCTGGCCAGGGCAACAGCGGCAGCCATTCCCACGGCGAGCTTCAGCCCGAAGAGCTATCCGGACAAGGCGAGCTTCGAGGCAGCCCTGTTTGATGCAGTCGCGGAGAGCGGTGCCGAACTGGTCGTTCTGGCCGGATTCATGCGCGTGCTCACGGCGCCGACGGTGGAGCGCTGGCGCGGTCGGCTGATCAATATCCATCCCTCCCTGCTGCCCAAGTTCCAGGGGCTGCACACGCATGCCAGAGCGATCGAGGCCGGCGAGCGCGAGCATGGCGCCAGCGTCCATTTCGTGACCCCGGTGCTGGATGGCGGTCCGGTGTTGATGCAGACACGATTGCCGATCCTGCCCGGCGACACCCCGGATGCGCTCGCGACACGGCTGTTGCCGCTGGAGCATCGCCTGCTGGTCGCTGCGGTGCGGCTCTTTGCCGAGCGCCGCGTGCGGCTGGATGGCGATCAGATAGCGGTGGATGGGCAAATGATTGGCGAGCCTCTGCAGCGGTAGTTGCGGCTGCAGTGGAGGGCGCCGCGCTGCGGCTGTGCTTCTGCATTTCTGCGCTACGCTGTCCATGAACCCATTTCGTAGCTTGTTGATGCGTCGTTGCGAGGAGCGCAGTGACGAAGCAATCCAGTGCTTCTGAGGCCGTGCTTCTGGATTGCTTCGCTACGCTCGCAATGACGCATCAACAACTCGCGATCTCGGTTCTGGGGTACGCCGCTTCCTCTGGAACCAACAACCGACAACCGACAACCGCCATGACCCCGATAAGCGCGCATTCATGCGCCAGGGGCTGGAATGCACGTCCAATCTCACGCACGCCTGATTGCTGATGAAGTCTTCACACTTTTTGGGAATGACCCTGCTGCTGGCCTCGGCCTGCAACAGCGCCAGCGCGCTCGAGGCTTTCGAAGCGCGTTTCGCAGTGAGCCGCAATGACAAGGCGCTCGGGACCATGGACATGCGGCTGTCGGCGCCGGCACCGGGGCAGTGGCTGTTCGTCAGCCGCACCGAGGGACAGAAGGGTCTGGCTGGATTCCTCGGCGTCAGTATCGAAGAACGCTCACAGCTGGTCGAGTCGGACCACGGTCTGACCACCCAGAGCTATTCTTACCAGCAGGACATGGTCGGCCGTCATCGCAAGCGTCAGCTCAGCGTGGGCGCCGATGGCAGCGTGTCCGAGAGTGAAGGCGACAAGTCCTGGAACTACTCTTTGGTGCGGCCGGTGTTCGACAAGCACGCCGTCGTACTCGGGATCGCCGAGCGCCTGGCCAGCCAGACCGAGGCCGGTTCGGTCTTCGATCTGCCGGTGGCCAGCAAGGGTAAGGTCGAAAGCTGGCGTTTCCTGGTCGTCGGCGAAGAAGACGTGGAAACCGCCGGAGGCAAGGTCAAGGCCGTTCGCGTCGAGCGCATGCGTGAGAACGCCGATCGCAAGACCACCAGCTGGCACGCCGCCAGCATGGGCTACCTGCCGGTCAAGGTCGAGCAGACCGAACCCGACGGCGAACGCATCTCCAGCGTGCTGCAGAGTTACCAGTAGGGCGGAGCCCGCCCGCGAGGCGCTCCAGTGCTTGCGAAACAGCATGCAGGCGGATTCCGCCGCGTAGGTTGTCACGGCAAAGCCTGTGCCCGGTAGGAGCGCCCTTGCGGCGCGACTCCCGTTCCGCCCGCTCTGGCGAAAACCGCTGGCTGAGGTGGTTGGTGGAGAAAAGCAGGTCGCAAAGGACGCAAAGGAAAAGCAGAGAGGACGCAAAGTAGAGCGGAAGCAATTTGAATCAACTCTTCTCTTTGCGTTCTCTGCGACTCTCCGCGTTCTCCGCGTTTAAGATTCTCTACACCAGCACTCTGGCGCAGATCTGTCGCGCGGTGGCCTGACAACAGCGGTCGCGACGCGAGGTCGCTCCTACGGTCGTCGGGCCCTTCCAGGGGCTTGCACCCCTGTGGGAGCGGACTCTGTCCGCGAAGCCTTTGAAGATCGCGGACAGAGTCCGCTCCCACAGAGAGCAACCAGCAAACGACAATCAACAACCGACAACCCTCAGTTCGGCAATCGCCGGATCCTGGCGCCCAGCGCCCCGAGCTTCTCTTCGATGCACTCGTAGCCGCGGTCGATGTGATACACGCGGTCGATGACGGTTTCGCCGCCGGCGGCCAGGCCCGCCAGCACAAGGCTGGCCGAGGCGCGCAGGTCGGTGGCCATCAGCGGTGCGCCGGTCATGCTGGGCACGCCGGTCACGACTGCGGTATTGCCGTGCAGGCGGATGTCGGCGCCCAGACGGCGCAGTTCCTGCACGTGCATGAAGCGGTTTTCGAACACGGTCTCGGTGACCATGCCCACGCCTTCGGCTACCGAATTCAGTGCCGTGAACTGCGCCTGCATGTCGGTCGGGAAAGCCGGGTAGGGCGCGGTCGTCACCGACACCGCCTTGGGGCGGTTGCCGCGCATGTCGAGCTCGATCGAGTCCTCGGTGACGTTCATGTGCGCGCCGGTGTCTTCCAGTTTCTGCAGCACCGCATCCAGCGTTTTCGGACGGGCGCGCTTGAGCAGCACGCGGCCGCCGCTGATGGCGCCGGCCACCAGGAAGGTGCCGGTTTCAATGCGATCGGGCAGCACATCGTAGGTGCAGCCGCGCAGCGTCTCGACGCCGTGCACGGTGATGGTGTTGCTGCCGGCGCCTTCGATATGCGCACCCATTTCGATCAGGAAATTGGCCAGATCGACCACTTCCGGCTCCTGGGCGGCGTTCTCGATGATGGTGGTGCCGTGCGCCAGCGCCGCGGCCATCATGATGTTCTCGGTGCCGGTCACGGTGACCAGATCGAGCACGATGCGCGCACCCTTGAGGCGCTTGGCCTTGGCCTTGATGTAGCCGTTTTCGACGGTGATCTCGGCGCCGAGCGCCTCCAGACCCTTGATGTGCAGATCCACCGGGCGCGTGCCGATGGCGCAGCCGCCCGGCAGCGATACTTCGGCATGGCCGAAGCGGGCCACCAGCGGACCCAGCACCAGGATCGAGGCGCGCATGGTCTTGACCAGATCGTAGGGGGCAAAGCAGGACGTTGCCTTGGTCGGATCGGCATGAATGTGCATGCGCTCGTCGACCACCAGTTCCACACCCATCTGGCCGAGCAATTCCATCGTCGTGGTGACGTCATGCAGATGCGGCACATTGCCGATCACGCAGGGGCCATCGGCCAGCAGCGTGGCCGACAATATCGGCAGCACCGCATTCTTGGCGCCGGAAATCCAGACTTCACCATTCAGCGGTACGCCGCCCTCGACGATGATCTTGGCCATCAGTAGTTCCTTTTCAGTGCTTGCACGCGGCCGTCTTAGCCGCGCGCTGCCCATTCCTCGGGCGTGAAGGTTTTCAGCGCCAGCGCGTGGATTTCTCCGCCGAGCTTGTCGCCCAGTGTTTCATACACCCGCCGATGGCGTTGCAGCGGGCGCAATCCTGCGAATTCGGAGGCGATCACCAGTGCCTCGAAGTGCACGCCGTCGGCGCCTTCAACGCTGACCTTGGCCTGCGGCATTCCGGCGGCAATCATCGCTTGGACAGTCTCGGCATTCATGGCGTTCTTCCCTGGTCGGAGGTGTTCGAGTACCGATAAGTCGTGCCCCGGGTGCCTGTGCCCGGGTGGTTCCCTTGGGTTCAGCTGCCCGGGGTGTAGACTTCGGACCGATTCGGGGCGCGAGCCCCAGAAAGGGGCGCCGATGCTATCGGAAGCCGCTCGAATAGAGAATCGAACAGTTTAACGGCTGGAAACTGCATGAATGCCATTGTTTCACGGTCGGCCAATGGTCTGCCGTCTGCCGCGATCGCTGATGCCGGTCGCCGAGTCATCGAAATCGAGGCCGCGGCCATCGGCGCCCTGGCAGCGCGTGTCGATGGCGCCTTCACCCGTGCCTGCCAGCTGATGCTGGATTGCGAGGGCCGGGTGGTCGTCAGTGGCATGGGCAAGTCCGGGCACATCGCCCGCAAGATTGCGGCTACGCTGGCCAGCACCGGCACGCCGGCCTTCTTCGTGCATCCGGCCGAGGCCAGCCATGGCGATCTCGGCATGATCACCCCCAAGGATCTGGTGCTGGCGCTGTCCAACTCGGGTGAAACTGACGAGTTGCTGATGATCCTGCCGGTGGTCAAGCGCAAGAATGTGCCGTTGATTGCCATGACCGGCAACGAGCGCTCCAGCCTGGCACGCCAGGCCGATGTGCATCTGGACGTGGCCGTCAGCGAAGAAGCCTGCCCGCTCGGGCTGGCGCCCACCGCCAGCACCACGGCGGCGCTGGTCATGGGCGATGCCCTGGCCATTGCCCTGCTGGAAGCCCGCGGATTCACTTCAGACGACTTTGCCGCGTCGCATCCGGCCGGGCAGCTCGGGCGGCGCCTGCTGGTGCACATCAGCGATGTCATGCATACCGGCAAGGACATCCCCCGGGTCACGCCCGAAGCCAGCGTGACCGAGGCCTTGATGGAAATGTCGCGCAAGAATCTCGGCATGACCGCGATCGCCGATGCCGACGATCGCCTGGTCGGCGTGTTCACCGATGGCGATCTGCGACGCACGCTCGACGATGAGCGGGTGGATCTGCGGGCAACGCCGGTGTCGAAACTGATGTCGCCCAATCCGCGCACCATCAGTGCCGACAAGATGGCGATCGAGGCCGCGCAGATGATGGAAGCGCACAAGATCAATGGCCTGCTGGTGGTCAACGAGGACGGACGCCTGGTCGGCGCGCTGAATTTCCATGATCTGCTGCGGGCCCGCGTGATCTGATGAGCACGCCGGAAGCGCAGCTGGCCAAACGCGCAAGCGCCATCCGTATCGTCGGCTTCGATGTCGACGGCGTACTCACCGACGGTCGTCTGCTCTACGGCAATGACGGGTCCGAGGCCAAGGCCTTCCATGTCCATGATGGGCTGGGCCTGAAGCTGCTGCAGCAGGCGGGCATCATTACCGTGGTCATCAGCGCCCGTGCCAGCGCCGCCACCGAGCGCCGCTTGGGCGAGCTGGGTGTGGCCCATGTGCACCTGGGTGTGCGCGACAAGATGCCGCTGTTCGAGCAGATTGCCCGGGATCAGGGCCTGAGCTGGAATGACGCCGCCTACATGGGTGACGATCTGCCGGATCTGGGCATCCTCAGCCGCGTGCATCTCCCGGCTACCGTGGCCGAGGCGTCGCCCGAGGTGCTGGATCGTGCCCTCTGGGTGGCGGGCAAGCCCGCCGGCGGTGGTGCGGTGCGAGAATTTGCCGAACTGCTGCTGCGCTCGCAGGGCAAGTTCGAGGCGCTGCTCGCGCCTTATCTAGGCGCTGCGCCGTGACGCCTGAACGCGGTCGACTGTGGGCGGTCGTGCTGCTGCTGACCTCGCTGGCCAGTTACGGCCTGATCCGCTGGTTTGCGCCGGAGCCGCCGCCGGCGCCGGCAACGGCCAATGCACGTCAGGACAACGAGATCCGCACGGTTGAGATGCGCGTCTACGACGATCAGGGCAAGCCCAATCTGGTACTGATCAGCCCGCGTATCAGCAGCCCGCGGCGCAGCGACGAGTATCTGATCGAATCGCCCCTGTTCGATGTGGTCAGCGCCGACGGTGCCCGCTGGAACGGAAAGTCGCTGACCGGACGGCTGGATGTGGCCAGGAATCGGCTGTGGCTGGAGCAGCAGGTGGTGCTGGAGGGCACCAAGGCCGAGCGTGCGCCGGTCACGATCCGTTCGGAACACATCGAATTCGGCATCGACGAGCGCGTCGCCAGCAGCGATGATGCCGTCGAAATCATCAGTCCCGGAAGTGAGATCAAGGGCGTTGGCCTGCGTGCCGATCTCAAGCAAGATCGCTTCCTGCTCCGTAGCCAGGTGGAAGGTGAATATGTTCCGAAACGCAAACGTTCCTGATCTTCGCGGTGTCGCCCTGCTGTTGCTGGCGGCGAGCAGTCCGCTGGCGGCGCTGGAATCCGACCGCGAACAGCCGATGCAGATCAACTCGGACCGGTTTGAAGCTGGCATGGATACCAACACCACGGTGTTGACCGGCAATGTGCGCATCGTCCAGGGCTCGCTGGTGGTCAAGGCGGCACGGGCCGACATCACCCAGGACAAGGGCGAGGTGTCGCGGGCACTGCTGACCGGCGCACCCGCCACACTCAAGCAGACCATGACCGGCGGCGGCGAGCTCAATGCCAGCGCCAGCACCATCGACTACAAGCTGGCCGAGGAGTCGGTTGATCTCAGCGGCAACGTGATTCTGGAACGGCCTCAGGGCACGCTGCGTTCAGAACGCGTCACCTATTCGGTCAAGACCGGTCGACTGGCGGCCGGTGAGGGCGTCAGCGGTGGCGTGCAGCTGGTGATACCGCCGAAGGCACCCAAGCCGGCGGATGCCGACAAGGCCAAGGACGAAGCGCCCAAGTCCGGAATGGTGCTGCCGATGCCGGACGCAAGTCCCGCATTCGCTCGCAACGATCAGGTTGGCTAAGCGCGCATGCTGGTGGTCGAATCGCTGAGCAAGCGCTATCGCGGCCGCGATGTGGTCCGCGGTGTGTCCTGTCATTTGAGCGTGGGCGAAGTCGTTGGTCTGCTCGGGCCGAATGGTGCCGGCAAGACCACCTGCTTCTACATGATCGTTGGCATGATCGCCGCCGATCACGGTCGCATCGAGCTCGACGGTCGTGACATCACGCCGCTGTCGATGTCTGACCGCGCCCGCATGGGCATCGGTTATCTGCCGCAGGAGCCCTCGGTATTCCGGCGCCTCAGCGTCGAGGACAATCTGCTGGCGGTGCTGGAGATGCGCAAGGATCTGACCAAGCGCGGCCGCACCGTGGTGCTGGAGTCCCTGCTCGAAGAGCTGCAGGTCACCCATCTGCGTGGACAATTGGGGCAAAGCCTTTCCGGCGGTGAGCGCCGCCGCGTCGAGATCGCCCGGGCGCTGGCCGCCAAGCCACGCTTCATCATGCTCGACGAGCCCTTTGCTGGCGTCGATCCGATCTCGGTCGGCGAGATCCAGGAAGCCATCGACCACCTCAAGCAGCGTGGCATCGGCGTGCTGATCACCGATCACAATGTGCGCGAAACCCTGGACATCTGCGACCGCGCCTATGTGCTCAACGCCGGCCAGGTGCTGGCCGAAGGCAGCCCCAAGCAGATCCTGGCCCACCCCAAGGTGCGCGAGGTCTACCTCGGCGACAAGTTCCGCCTGTAAGCACGCCCCCTGTGGGAGCGGACTTCGTCCGCGATTGCCCGCGCCGCCTGTGGGAGCGGACTTCGTCCGCGATCGCCCGCGCCGCTTGTGAGAGCGGATTTCGTCCGCGATCGCCTCGCCGCCTGTGGGAGCGGACTTCGTCCGCGATCGGTAGGAGCGACCTCGCGTCGCGACCGGTCTTGCCTCGCGAAAACCGGGAAACGAGGTGGGCTGCAGTCAAGATCCTTTCGCAGAGAACGCAGAGGAAAAGCAGAGAGAACACTCAGAAAGGCAGAGGCAATCGTTGTTTTCTCTGCGTTCTCCGCGTGTCTCTGCGTTCTCCGCGTTGAATGCCTTTCGTCGCGAATTCGCGCACGCACTGCTGCGATTGGACCGCGGGACTGGTCGCGACGCAAGGTCGCTCCTACACGGCCGGCAAGCCGCCCAGATAGCCATCGCTCAGCGCAATCACGCCGCCGCCCAGGCACACTTCGCCCTGGTAGAAGACCACCGACTGGCCGGCGGTGATCGCGCGTTGTGGCTGGTCGAACTGCACCTCGACGGTGCCGAAAACCGGATCCATTACCCGCACCAGGCAGTCCTGATCCTGCTGTCGATAGCGAATTCTGGCGGTGCAGCGAAACGCAGTGGATGGTGCTTCGCCCGCGATCCAGTTGACGGCCTCGGTCTGCAGGCGCTGGCCGTAGAGGGCCGGGTGGTCGCCCTGGACCACGATCAAGGTGTTGTCGGACACTGATTTGGCCGCCACGAACCAAGGCTCGCCGCTGCCACCCTTGCGGCCGCCGATATTGAGGCCGCCGCGCTGGCCGACAGTGTAGAAATGCAGTCCGCGGTGCTCGCCGATGAGTTCGCCCTCGGGCGTGCGCATGGGGCCGGGATCGGGCGCCAGATAACGGGCGATGAAGGGGTCGAAATTGCGTTCGCCGATGAAGCAGATGCCGGTGGAGTCACGCTTGGCGTGGGTAGGCAAGCCGGCCTCGGTAGCGAGGCGCCGCACCTCGGGCTTGGCCAGATGGCCGATCGGGAATTCGGCCACGCCCAGCTGTTGCTGATCCAGCGCATGCAGGAAATAGCTCTGATCCTTGTTCGAATCGGCGCCGCGCAAGAGTTGAACCAGGCCGTTGCGCTGACGGAGCCGGGCGTAGTGGCCAGTGGCGATGCGCTCGTAGCCCAGGTCCTCGGCATGCTCCACAAAGGTCTTGAACTTGACCTCGCGGTTGCAGAGGATGTCTGGATTCGGGGTGCGCCCGGCCTTCAGTTCAGCCAGGAAGTGCTCGAACACGCCGTCCCAATACTCGGCCGCGAAGTTGCGACCGTGGAAGGGAATGCCCAGCAGCTCGGCAATGGCACGGGCATCTGCGGCATCGGCTTCGGCGGGACAGACGCCGCTGGCATCGTCCTCTTCCCAGTTCTTCATGAACAAGCCGCCGACCTCGCGGCCGGCCTGCTTCAACAGCAAGGCGGTCACCGAGGAATCGACGCCCCCGGATAGGCCGACCAATACGCGCGGGCTGTTCATCGGTTGACGGCTGTCGGTTGTCGGTTGCTGGAAGGCAGGGCCGCAGCGCGGAACCCACGCAGCGGATTCCGCCAACCCGACCCGCGAGAATCCTGCCAAGGTGGAATCGCCTGCGGCGCTTCCACCTTACGTTCCTGCACGCAGCTGCCCCGACGCACATGCCTGCTCAGCCGCGGTTCGATGGCGTGGCCGTTGTCCTGCTGCTTCGCCGATGGCGGAATCCGCCTGTGTGAGCGTGTCGCACAAGCAGATGATCTCGTGGGCGGGTTCCGCCCTACCGACAACTGACAACCGGCAACCGACAACCGCTTCACCGTACCGGCTCCACAATCTGCTCCAGCGGCCACAGACGGCCTTGCTGGTGATCGTCGATGCAGCGCAGCACCAGTGGGCTGCGATGGGCGATGGCACCGCTGGCGAGCTCGGCGCGGGTCATCCAGTGCGTGCGCAGGATGTCGGTGTCCAGAGCGCGCTCTGGATGGTGCCGGAGCGGGTGGCAGAGGAAGGCCATGCGCACATAGTGCACGTGGGGCAGAACCAGCTGGTAGATGCCGATCAGTCCCGCCGGCTCCACATCCCAGGCGCTCTCCTCCAGGGTTTCCCGGATCACGGCGGCGATCAGGGTTTCGCCGGGATCCAGGTGGCCGGCGGGCTGGTTGAGCACGGTCTGGCCCTCGCTGCGCTCCTCGACCAGGAGATAGCGATCGCCATCGGGCACAATGGCGGCTACGGTGATGCGCGGCAGCGAAATCTCGGGAGTCATCTTCGTTGGCTGAAGGTCTGAAGTGCACACTGACCGGCGACAGGCGGTTCAGCTGGATATACTGTCTAGCATCTAGTGTATGCAGCGGATGCGCAATCTGACGCCATGAGCGAGGACTCTAAAACCGATCTGCGCGACGATCAGGACCTGCTGGTCCAGGAATCGCGTCCGGAACTGGAAAAGCCACCGATGTTCAAGGTGGTGATCCTGAACGACGACTACACGCCGATGGAGTTCGTGGTCATCGTGCTGGAGACGTTTTTTGCCATGTCGCGGGAAAACGCGACCCGTGTGATGCTGCATGTGCACACCCAGGGCAAGGGCGTGTGCGGCGTGTTCACACGCGACGTGGCAGATACCAAGGTGGCCCAGGTCAACGCTTTCTCCCGTGCCCATCAACATCCCCTGATGTGCGCAATGGAAGAGGCCTGACAAGGGAGTGAACGGTCACATTAGTCACGCTTGATTTCAGGTATTTGCGGGGCCATGTGGTAGAAACACTAAGCGCAAGGCGCAGAAGGAGCAGACGTCCATGTTCAGCAAGGACCTGGAACTGACCATCAGTCAGAGCTACAAGGAAGCTCGGGCGAAACGGCATGAATTCATGACCGTCGAGCATCTGTTGCTCGCGCTGATCGAAAATCCCTCTGCGGCCCAGGTGCTCAAGGCCTGCGGAGCCGACCTCGGCAAGCTCTCCGATGAGACCCGTTCGATCATCGAAGAGACCGTGCCAATGTTGCCGGCCGATGACGAGCGCGACACCCAGCCCACGCTGGGCTTCCAGCGCGTGCTGCAGCGGGCTGTCTACCACGTGCAGTCCTCGGGCAAGAAGGAGGTAACCGGCGCCAATGTGCTGGTGGCCATCTTCGGCGAGAAGGACTCGCACGCGGCCTATCTGCTGCAGAAGCAGGACATCACCCGGCTGGATGTGGTCAATTACATTTCCCACGGTATTGCCAAGATTCCGCAGGATCCGGTGCGCGGCGAGTCCGGTGGTGATCGCGAGGCCGATGGGGCCGGCGAGGGCGAGAAGCAGAGCGCCCTGCAGGCCTATGCCAGCAACCTGAACGAGCAGGCGCGCCAGGGCAAGATCGACCCGCTGATCGGCCGCGCCGACGAGATCGAGCGCACCATCCAGGTGCTCTGCCGTCGTCGCAAGAACAATCCGCTGTACGTGGGCGAGGCCGGCGTCGGCAAGACCGCGCTGGCCGAAGGCCTGGCCAAGCGCATCGTCGATGAAGACGTGCCTGAAGTGCTCAAGGATGCGGTGATCTTCTCGCTGGATCTGGGCGCGCTGGTGGCCGGCACCAAGTACCGCGGTGATTTCGAGAAGCGTCTCAAGCAGGTGGTTGCCGAACTCAAGCGCATTCCCAAGGCCATTCTGTTCATCGACGAGATCCACACCATCATCGGTGCCGGTTCGGCCTCGGGCGGGGTCATGGATGCCAGCAATCTGATCAAGCCGCTGCTGGGCTCCGGTGAGATGCGTTGCATCGGCTCCACCACCTTCCAGGAATTCCGCGGCATCTTCGAGAAGGACCGGGCACTGACCCGGCGCTTCCAGAAGATCGATGTGGTCGAGCCGACCATCGCCGACACCATCGAGATCCTGCGTGGTCTGAAGTCACGCTTCGAGGAACATCATCAGGTCGAGTACGCGCCGGAAGCGCTGAAGGCCGCGGTGGATCTGTCGGTCAAGCATATCCACGACCGCTTCCTGCCGGACAAGGCCATCGATGTCATCGACGAGGCTGGCGCCCGCCAGCGCCTGCTCACCGAGGACAAGCGCAAGCGTGTCATCGATACCGAGGAAGTCGAGTACATCGTGGCCAAGATGGCGCGGATCCCGGCCAAGCATGTGTCAGCCTCCGACAAGGATGTGCTGCGCAATCTCGACCGCAACCTGAAGATGGTGGTCTTCGGTCAGGAAGAGGCCATCGATGTGCTCACCGCCGCGATCAAGATGTCGCGTTCGGGTCTGGGCGATCCCAACAAGCCGATCGGCTCCTTCCTGTTCGCAGGCCCCACCGGCGTCGGCAAGACCGAGGTCACGCGCCAGCTGGCGATGATCCTCGGCATCGAACTGATCCGCTTCGACATGTCCGAGTACATGGAAGCGCACACGGTGTCGCGCCTGGTCGGCGCACCTCCGGGCTATGTCGGCTTTGATCAGGGCGGATTGCTGACCGAGGCGGTAACCAAGCATCCGCATGCGGTATTGCTGCTCGATGAGATCGAAAAGGCGCATCCGGATGTGTTCAACCTGCTGCTGCAGGTGATGGACCGTGGCGTGCTCACCGACACCAACGGTCGGGAAGCCAATTTCCGCAATGTGGTGCTGGTGATGACCACCAATGCCGGCGCCTCACAGGCAGCGCGGCGGAGCATGGGCTTCGTTGAGCAGGATCATTCCACCGATGCGATGGAAATCATCCGCCGGGGCTTCACGCCCGAGTTCCGCAATCGGCTAGACGCCATCATCCAGTTCACGGCGCTTGATCGCGCCACCATCCTGCGCGTGGTCGACAAGTTCATCATAGAACTGGAGTCGCAGCTGGCCGACAAGCATGTGGCCTTGAGCGTGGACGAAAGCGCCCGAGGCTGGTTGGCCGACAAGGGTTTCGACCCGCAGATGGGTGCCCGGCCGATGGCTCGCGTGATCCAGGATCACATCAAGCGCAAGCTGGCGGACGAGCTGCTGTTTGGCGCACTGGTCGGTGGTGGCAAGGTGACGGTGGCCATGCTCGATGAGCAGTTGTCGGTCACCACCGAAGCCGCAGCCCCGGAAGCAGCTGACGCGGCCGTGGTGTAGCTGCGACAAGGTCGAGCAAGCTCCGGCTCCGGTAGAGCGGAGCTTGCTCCGCTGCTTTGGCTGGGCTTGTGCTGCTGCCGGGCTTTGGTGGATCCAGACTTGTCTGGACGCTTTTGCTCAGCCTGGGGGAGAGGGTCCAGACAAGTCTGCATCTGCCAAGATCGCGCAGACCCTGCCGCGCCACCCTGCCGAGCAAGCTCGGCACTACAAGAGCCTCGCACAGCGCTGCTCTGATGGAGCGGTGCTTGCGCTGCTGCTGGGGAATTACTTCTGCCTGAAGGTGATGCGACCCTTGCTCAGGTCGTAGGGGGTCATCTCGATCTTGACCTTGTCGCCGGTCAGGATGCGGATGTAGTTCTTGCGCATACGACCGGAAATGTGGGCGGTAATGACATGCCCATTCTCCAGCTGCACGCGGAACATGGTGTTGGGCAGGGTCTCGAGGACCGTGCCTTCCATCTCGATATGATCTTCTTTGGACATTCGGGGTATCACAGGGCCAGATGGGCTCAAGGCCGCGCATTCTGCCCGAAGCACCGGCACACCGCCAGCGACGCTGCTCTAATCTTGTTCATCTCTCCAGTTTTCCCCGGCCAAAAGACACCGCCAGGCTGTACTGCGGTCATCCAGCCTCGGGTTGCGGACAGAGCTCATTCATCGGCGCTTTGCACCCAGGCCCCGAAACAACGCCGGTTAACCCCCGCTTTACCCTCCCTTAGCTACTGACTAACTATTCACTAAGTCCGGCTTAAGCACCGCTACCTAGCTTGAGGGCCATCAGCGAGCGGAGACGCGAAGATGGATGGGGGCGGGGCGTGCAGCGGTATCCGAGTGGCCGCCGAAAGCGGAGTTGGGCAACCAGCCTTGCTGGAGCAAGTGGATGGCCGTCATCCCTTGCGGGCCCGCGCCGAGCATTTCATCGCCGATCGCTATCGCCAGAGCTATGGCGCTGAAGTGGCCAGCTTCATGCCTTTTCTGCTGGCGATGTTGGATGCCGACGGAAACATTCAGGCTGCCGCCGGCTTGCGCTGCGCCGGGCAGGGCCCCTTGTTTGCCGAACAGTACCTGGACGCGCCAGTGGAATCGCTGTTGTCGGAGCGTTTTGCGTCACCGGTAGCGCGATCACAGATCGCGGAAGTCGGCCATCTGAGCGGCGTGGGCAACGGCGCTGGCAGACGATTTTTCCCGCTGATTGCGGCCTATCTGCAGAGCATCCATCTCGATTGGGCCGTGTTCGTGGCCACCGCACCCTTGCGGGAGTTGTTCGCCCGTATCCAGCTTCGTCCGCTGGCGCTGGCACCGGCAAGGGCCGAGCGACTGGGATCCATGGCCCCCGCCTGGGGCAGCTATTACCAGCATGATCCATGGGTGATCGGCGGTCCCTTGCATCTAGGCCAGCACCTGCTGACGGCCCGCCCATGAACCTGATCGATCACCTGCGGATTCAGGCCAGGGTGCAACCCACGGCGATCGCTGCGATCGACGCGACCGGAACCTGGAGTCGGGAGGCCTTGTGGTCGCGGGTGCAGCGAATCGCCGAATTGCTGCAGCACCTGGATGTCAGGCGAGTGGCCAGCCGACTCGACAACAGCGTGGAGGCCGTGGCCGTGGATCTGGCCTTGCGCCTCATCGGCGCCGTGCATCTGCCCCTGCCGCCCTTCTTCACTGAAGCGCAGGTACAGCACGCGCAATCGATGGTGGGCGCCGACGTTTGCATCAGTCCACGCCGGGAGGCGAGGGCGATCGACCTTGGCGCCGGGTTGTACCTGCATCCCTTGCAGGTACCGGAGGCCATGCCGGTGATGCCATCGGCGACCGCGCTGGTGACTTTTACCTCCGGCAGTACCGGCGCTCCCAAGGGCGTCTGCCTGGCCGCCGAGCACCTTGATGCGGTGGCCATGGCCGTCGTCGACGCGCTGGTGGGCCAGATACCCCAGCGCCATCTGAGCCTGATGCCACTGGCAGTGCTGCTGGAGCAGGTGGCAGGTGTCTATGCAGCACTGTATGTCGGCGCGCCCATCGTACTGCCGGGTCTGGCCGAGACGGGCTTGATCGGTGCAGCGCAGCTGGATGCTGGCCGTCTGTGCGCGTGCATCGACCGTCACCGGCCGCAAAGTCTGATTCTGGTGCCGCAGATGCTGCAGGCCTGGGTGGCGGCGCTGGCGCAAGGCGGCAGCGCCCCCGATTCGCTGCGTTTCTGTGCCGTGGGCGGTGCTCGGGTCAGTGGCCGATTGCTCGATGCGGCAGCCGGTCTGCCGGTTTTTCAGGGCTATGGCTTGAGCGAGTGCGGATCGGTGGTCAGCCTGAATCGTCCCGGCGCCAATTGCCCCGGCAGCGTGGGGCAAGCGCTTCGTCATGTGCGTCTGGAAGTCGATGCCGATGGTGAGATTCTCATCGGCGGGAGCCAGTTTCTGGGCTATGTGGGCGAGCAGGGTGAGCGCCCGCCCATCTATCGCAGCGGGGATCTCGGCCATGTCGATGAACAAGGCTATGTCTGGCTAGACGGGCGGCGGCGCAATGTCTTCATCACCGCCTTCGGTCGCAATGTCTCGCCGGAGTGGGTCGAGAGCGAGCTGATGCAGCACCCGGACATCGCCCAGGCCGTCGTCGATGGCGAAGCCCGCGAATTCAATAGTGCCGTTGTGGTGCCGCGCCGACCGGATCTGTCCGAGGTCGCGCTGGATCTGGCGATTGCAGAGGTCAACCGCGGGCTGCCCGACTATGCCCGGGTCAGCCGTTACCTGCGTGCCGATGAGCCCTTCCTGCCCGGAAACCAGCAGCTGACGGGCAACGGCCGGGTACGTCGCGATGTGGTGCTGGCGCGTTATGCCGAAGCGCTCGAAGTCTTCCATACCCAAACCCAGTGAGAGGATCCATGGCCTTTTACGCCGAATTGTTGAACGACACTGCTGCAGAGCGGGCGCGCCTGCAGAGCCTGCCCATCATTCAAGACGCCCTCAGCGGTCGGGTCACGCTGAGCGAGTACCAACGCTTTCTGGTAGAGGCCTATCACCACGTCAAGCACACGGTGCCGCTGATGATGGCTTGTGGTGCGCGCCTGCCGGAACGACTGGAATGGCTGCGTGAGGCCCTGACCGAGTACATCGAAGAGGAATACGGCCACCAGGAGTGGATTCTCGACGACATCGCGGCCTGTGGCGGTGACGTCGCCAGCGCTCGCAGCAGTGTCCCGTCGGCAGCCACGGAACTCATGGTGGCCTATGCCTACGACACCATCATGCGCGGCAATCCGGTCGGATTCTTCGGCATGGTGCTGGTGCTGGAAGGCACCAGCACGGCGCTGGCTACCCATGCGGCAAAGGCCCTGGGCGAGCATCTGGGCGTGGACAGAAAGGCGCTGCGATATCTGAGCTCGCACGGGCAACTCGATCAGGAGCACATCGGCTTCTTCGAGGGCCTGATGGAGCGGCTCGATGATGCCGGCGATCGGGCAGCGGTGACCCGCGCGGCGCGCATGTTCTATCGATTGTACGGGGCCGTGTTCGAGTCCATACGCGACGCCGCGCCGGCATTTGCGGAGGCCGCATGAACCTGGAACAGCGGTGTTTTCTGATCACCGGTGCCACCGGAGGCATTGGTGGTGCCCTGGCGCGTGCTCTGGCCGAGCGTGGAGCGCTTCTGCGCGTCCACGGACGCAGCCCCGAACGGATGACGGCACTGCTGAAATCGCTGCCGGGTGAGACCCGCTCGCTGCTGGCCGATCTGACAAGCCAGGAGGGACGGGCCGAGCTGCTGCGCTTCGCGGCCAGCGACGGCGGCATCGATGCGGCGGTCCTGAATGCGGCGGGCGGTCATTTCGGCCTGTACACCGACATGCAGCCGGCACAGATCGAACATCTGCTCTGCACCGATCTGCTCGCGCCCATGCTGTTGACGCATGGGTTGTTGCCGCAGCTATCGGCGCGCCCCCAGGGCGCGCTGGTGATGATCGGTTCCACACTGGGCCAGATCGGCCATCCCGGATTTGCTGCCTATGGCGCTGCCAAGGGTGGATTGCGAACCTTTGCCGAAGCCCTGACGCGGGAATTGGGCGCGCAGGGCCCGCGCCTGCTCTGGGTGTCACCCCGCAGCACCCGAACGGCCATGAACAGCGCCGCCGCGCGCGCCATGAATGCCGAGTTGAATGTCGCCGAGGATCCGCCGGAGGCTGTGGCCGCGGCCATCGTTGATGCGCTGGAGCGGGATCGACCACGGGTGCAGATGGGTCTGGCCGAGAACGTCTTTGTGCGCCTCAACGCCGTCCTGCCGGCGCTGGTGGATCGCGCCATGTCCAGCAAGCTCTCGACCATCCAGCGGCACGCCCGCAATGCTCAACCACAAACCCAATCGTGAACGGAGATCCATCATGAACCACAAGACAACCGGCAAGCGGCATCTGCTCATGCCCCTGCTGCTGGGCCTGTGCGCCGCACCGGCGTTCGCCAACATCAGCGATGAACTTGCGCCCTTGCAGCAGCGTTGGGCCGAGGTGCAGTACCAGACGCCCGAGAAGGCCCGCGCCGACGCCTTCGAGCAACTCGCCGGCGAGGCCGAACAGCTGGTTCAGCGCCATGCCGATGCCGCGGAGCCGCTGATCTGGCAGGGCATCATCCTGTCGACCTGGGCCGGTGCCAAAGGGGGGCTCGGTGCGTTGGCCCTGTGCAAACAGGCCCGGCAGAGTCTGGAAGCAGCGATCAAGATCAATCCGGCGGCGCTCGATGGCTCGGCCTACACCAGCCTCGGCAGCCTCTATTACCAGGTGCCCGGCTGGCCAGTGGGCTTCGGTGACGATGACAAGGCCGAGGAATTGCTGAGAAAGGCGCTGGCGCTGGCGCCTGACGGCATCGACGCCAACTTCTTCTACGGCGACTATCTGATGGACCAGGGCCGCTATGGCGAAGCCGTGACCGTGCTTGAGCACGCGGCAGCAGCAGCGCCGCGACCAGGGCGCGAACTGGCTGACCAGGGGCGTCAGGCCGAGATCCAGGCCAAATTGGCCAAGGCACGCGCCAAGCTCTGATGCGTGAGCACAACGCTGGCTTTGCTCTTCTGAAGGAGCGCCCTTGCGGCGCGACCGTTGCCACGGACGTGCGCCTGGCCGGTCGCGACGCGAGGTCGCTCCTACGGGCGAGGTCGGCCGGTCGCGACGCGAGGTCGCTCCTACGAGCGAGGTCGGCCGGTCGCGACGCGAGGTCGCTCCTACGGGCAAGGTCGGTTGGTGGGCAGTTTCGGGTCGAAACAGGTGGCTGACAACGACTTCACCACCGTTGAAAAGTCCTATGGAAACACGCTGCCGGTGTCTGCCCGCATCTTCGATTCCGGATGTAGAGACGTCTAGACGTCCAGACGTCCATATGGTTATGCTCTGGCCCACGCCCTTCAACGCCGGAGTCCGCCCGTGAGCAGCTGTAGCCAAACCACCAACGCCGTCCGCGCCGCCATCGACAGTGATCGTGCTCATGGCGCCATCGTGCCGCCGCTGTGCCTGTCCAGCAATTTCAGCTTTGCCGGATTCGCCGAGCCGCGGAAGTACGACTACACGCGTTCGGGCAATCCCACCCGCGATGCGCTGGCCGAGGCCCTGGCGGAGCTGGAGGGCGGTGCTGGTGCTGTGGTGACCTGCACCGGGATGGCAGCGGTGACGCTGGCCCTGCAGCTGGTGCCCGAGGGTGGGCTGCTGGTGGCGCCGCACGACTGCTACGGCGGTACCTGGCGGCTGTTCGATACGCTGGCGCGGCGCGGTCGCTTCCGTCTGAAACTGATCGATCAGGGTGATCTCACCGCAGTCGAGGAAGCCTTCGCGGAGAAGGTCGATTTGTTCTGGATTGAAACGCCGAGCAATCCCCTGCTGCGCGTAGTCGACATCGCCGAACTGGTCGATCTGGCGCACCGCAACAGCACGCGCGTGCTGGTCGACAACACCTTCCTGTCGCCGCTGTGGCAGCGGCCCCTGGATCTGGGCGCCGATCTGGTGCTGCACTCGACCACCAAATACCTCAACGGTCACAGCGATGTGGTCGGCGGTGCCATCATCAGTCGCGACCGGGCCCTGCACGAGGAACTGGCCTGGTGGAACAACGTCCTTGGCCTCACCGGCGCCCCATTCGACAGCTATCTGACGCTGCGCGGTCTGCGCACCCTGGCGGCGCGGCTGCGCGTGCATGCCGAGAACGCCCTGGAGCTGGCACGCACGCTGGCAGCGCATCCGGCGGTGGAACGGGTGTACTTCCCGGGTCTGGAAGACGACCCGGGTCACGCCCTGGCCAAACGCCAGCAGCGCAGCTTTGGCGCCATGCTGAGCTTCGAGTTGCGCGGCGGCGAAGCCCAGGTGCGGGCGCTGCTCGACGGCTTGCGCTGCTTCTCGCTGGCCGAATCGCTGGGAGGCGTGGAGAGCCTGATTGCCCATCCGGCCACCATGACCCACGCCTCGATGACGGCCGAAGCCCGCGCCGTGGCCGGAATTTCGGATCGATTGCTGCGCGTATCGGTGGGCATCGAGGATGTGGTCGATCTGAAAGCCGATTTGCTGGCCGGCCTGGATCGCGCCGCGGCCGTTGCCGACAGCCAGTTGCGCAAGGCCGCCTGAGGGTTTGGCGCATCGCCGAAGAGCGTTTTTGTCCGCAAAGGACGCAAAAAAGCGCGAAGGAAAGCTGTTTTTTGCAGACGATGATCAAATTAATGTAGGTCATGTTGGCCGCGAAGCGGGCTATGTGACGCTGGGGTCACCGGCGCAAGGTGACTCACGGCAAGATTCCGCATGGAGCCTCGGTGATCGGTCATTCGGAATTCGCCGTTCCCGAGATATTCAATGGTCCCAAATAGAGCTAGAGACTCGATCGAGATCAACCGCTCTACTTTGCGACCTTTGCGTTCTTTGCGGACAAACGCCCTTTCTTGAAAACCGCGGGCCTGATCTACTCCAACAAGAACAGGAGGGCAGGGCATGAAACACCCCTGGCGTTGGTTGATTCTGGTGCTCGTTGTCGCACTCCTGGGCCTGGCGTATGCCGCGCTCTGGCAATCGCCAACGCCCAGACCCGGTGGCTATGCCATTGATCTGCCAGAGATTCGCGCATTCGCTGCGGACTCGGTCGGGCCGGTCGAGATTCGTGCCATCGAAGTGGCGCGAACCCCGGTACCGCGTGGCGGCATGATTGCCGGCGAATCGCTGTTCGCCAAACAGCCGATCGTGGTGCTCAGCTATCAATTGGTCTACGTCGACGGCAGCACGGTCATGGTCGACACCGCCCATGACCTCAGTCTGCACCAGCGCAATTTTGACCCCAACGGCTTCGGCTTCAACCAGCAGGCCTTCGATCAGATGCAGCAGGCCATGCGGGCGGCGAAGTTGATCCTGGTGACACACGAGCATCTGGACCATCTCGGCGGCGTGGCGCAGTCGCCATTCCTGGCCGAAATCGCGCCCAAGGTGTTGTTGACCCATGCGCAGGCGACCGGCCCCACGCTCTCGCACGTGGGCTTCAAGCCGGGAGATCTGGAGCGCCTCAATCGGGTGGATCTACGCGCGCCGATGTTGCCCGCGCCGGGCGTCGTACTCATTCCCGCGCCCGGGCACTCCACCGGTTCACAGCTGATCTATGTGCGCCGCGCTGACGGCCACGAGTTTCTGTTTGTCGGCGACATCGCCTGGGATGCCGATGCCATCCGCCGGGCCACCGGCCGGCCTTATGTGGTCAGTCACTACATGCTGCGGGAGGACCGCCAGGCCGTCGCCGATCAGTTGCTGGCTCTGCAGCCGCTGTTGGCCGAAGGCGAGGTCACGCTGATCGTCGCCCACGATGAGGCGCAATACCGGGATTTGCTCAAGCAGGGTCTGGTCGTCGACGGCTTGAAGTTACCCTGAGCGCGTTGGATCGTTGTCGGTTGTCGGTTGTCGGTTGTCGGTTGTCGGCTGACCGTGCGCAATGCCGCTCCCGCCTTCTGTGGGAGTCCTGGTCGCCCCTGGCGGTGCGCTTTGCCCGCATCAAACAGGGGCGTCATTGCGAGCCACCTGGATCGGCCTGAAACTGCCCACGGACCATGACCTCCCGGCGTCATTGCGAGCCACCTGTATCGGCCGGATGCTGCCCACCGGCCATGAACCCGCCGTCGTAGGTCATGTTGTCCGCGTCAGCGGACTACGTGACATCGAGTTGCGTCACGTAGCTCGCTACGCGAGCAACGTGACCTACAAGAGCAAATCAACAACTTACGATATGGGTTCATGGAGAGCGCAGCGAAGCAATCCAGAATCGCGCCCTGAGAAGCACTGGATTGCTTCGTCGCTGCGCTCCTCGCAATGACGCCCTGATGGGGATGCTACATCTCCACCGGCTGCGCATGCTCCTTGGTCGCGGCAAAGCGCAGCTTGGGATAGCGCTCTTCGGTCAGCTGCAGATTGACCCGGGTCGGTGCCAGATAGACCAGCGCACCCGAGGCATCGCGGGCCATGTTCTGCATGGTCTTGGATTCCATGTCCTCGATCGACTTGGCGTCGTTGCCGATGATCCAGCGGGCGGTATGGATCTGGGCCGGCTCGAACAGGCAATCGACGCCGTATTCGTCCTTGAGCCGGTAGGCCACCACATCGAACTGCAGGGTGCCGACAGCGCCCAGGATCAGGTCGTGGCCCAGCAGCGGTTTGAAGAACTGGGTAGCCCCTTCCTCTGACAACTGGGTCAGGCCCTTCTGCAACTGCTTCAGGCGCAGCGGGTCGCGCAGTCGGGCGCGGCGAAACAACTCGGGCGCAAAGTTGGGGATGCCCGTGTACTTGAGCATCTCGCCTTCGGTGAAGGTATCGCCGATCGACAGCGTGCCGTGGTTGTGGATGCCGAGAATGTCACCCGGATAGGCGCATTCGGCAATCTCGCGGTCGCTGGCCATGAAAGTCAGCGCATTGGCGACACGGAACTCCTTGTTGGCGCGCACGTGCCAGGCTTTCATGCCCGATTCGTAGCGCCCGGAACAGACCCGGAAGAAAGCCACGCGATCGCGATGCTGCGGATCCATGTTCGCCTGGATCTTGAACACGAAACCACTGAACTTGTCTTCCAGCGGATCGACCGTGCGCGTTTCGGTGGCACGCGGGCGCGGCGAGGGTGCGTGTTCGACAAAGAAATCGAGCAGCAGCTGCACGCCGAAATTGTTGATGCCCGAGCCGAAGAACACCGGCGCTTGCTGGCCGGCGAGGTAAGCCTCGCGGTCAAAGGGATGTGAGGCGCCCTGCACCAGTTCCAGTTCGTCCTTGAGTTCGGCCAGCACCTGGGCACCCAGACGTTCGGCCAGTCCCGGCGCATCCAGCCCCTTGAAGATGGTTGAATCCTGCCGCGTGAAGTTCTTGCCGGGCTCGAAGATGTGCACCTCATCGAGCAGCATGTGATAGACGCCCTTGAGTCTGGAGCCCATGCCGATTGGCCAGGTGATCGGTGCGCACTGGATGCGCAGCACGCTCTCGATCTCGTCCAGCAGTTCGATAGGCTCTCGGCCCTCTCGGTCGAGCTTGTTGATGAAGCTCATGATCGGCGTGTCGCGCAGCCGGCAGACATCCATCAGCTTGATGGTGCGTTCTTCCACGCCCTTGGCACAGTCGATCACCATCAGCGCCGAATCGACCGCCGTCAGCACCCGATAGGTGTCTTCGGAAAAGTCGGCATGACCCGGCGTATCCAGCAAGTTGATGATTCGCCCGGCGTACGGAAACTGCATCACCGAGGAGGTCACCGAGATGCCGCGCTCCTTCTCCAGCGCCATCCAGTCCGACGTGGCATGCCGCGCCGCCTTGCGCGACTTCACCGAGCCCGCCATCTGGATCGCTCCGCCGAACAGCAGCAGCTTCTCGGTCAGCGTGGTCTTGCCAGCGTCCGGGTGCGAAATGATCGCAAAGGTACGGCGGCGCCGGGTTTCGCTCAGGTGGTCGGACATGCAGGGCGGCTGCCAGGGTCAAAAGGCCGTGGATTGTAGTGGTGATGTACAGGTGGCGGCCAGTCCGGCTCTTAGGGTCTGGTCACGGCGTGGCCCGCGAACATTCATTGTGGCGCAGCGCTGGCTCAGGTCGATGTCTTGGCGTGATTCATTGTCGAACTGGCTCCCAGTCGGCATGGTGTCAAGGCGGTGTCATTTTTCGCCGGCCTTTCATGCAAACAATCGAATCTATTATTCGATGCATTGTCACTTTCGGGTGTCAGTCGCTGCTCTGTCAGCTACCCTAATGGCAGTTGCGAGGCAGCGTTTGTTGCTGCCGGGAGCGATCTGCCCCGGACAAACCAGGGTGAATTCGGCTGCGCGTTCCAATAGGTGATCCCTGCGTAGGCGCCAAGTATCGCGGCGACGGGCTTTCAATGGCCGCTGATCTGCGCTCAAGCAAATTGCTTCAGGCCGAACGCACGTAGCGATCATCAGGCTAGTGCTCGCCGGGTGTTGCTGATGGAACCTTGCAGTCGATGAACCTTGGGCATGAAAGAGGGCTTTTGATGATTGGCAAACAACACCTCGTTTCCGCTGACACCAGGCGCTCGGAACCTTCCCACTTGGCCAAAGGTTTGAAATTCAAGTCAACAGGCGCTCGATGTCCCAATCCCAGGCGGAATGGCAAGGCGATGTGGTGGTGTGCCGTGTTGCTCAGCCTAATGCTTCTCGCCATGGGATTGGTTCAGTCGGCTGCGGCGCAGACTTTTGCAGGATCCGGCGTTGGCCCAATACCGGACGGCGGCGCGGGACCAGCCGCATACGGCAGTCCTAGAGATGTGAGCTTCCCGGTCTCCGGAGTTACTGGATCGCTCACGAACATTTCCCTGTCGATCTCCTTGAGCCACACTTATATCGGTGATTTGGATGTCGTGCTCACGTCACCTGATGGCATCACGAGTTTTGTGATCTTCAGTCGGGTTGGTGCGACAAGCTCAGCTTCCGGAGGGGACAGCTCCAATCTCATTGGCACTTATGAATTTTCCGATTCGGCAGCCAACAATCTGTGGACTGCGGCCACATCCAGCTGCGGGAACAATTGCACGATTACTCCGCAAGCCTATCGGACGTCGGCTGCCGGAGGCTCTGGTTCAGGAGCCGTGACCAATTTTACCTCAGCATTCGCGAGTCTGACGTCTGCAGAGATCAACGGCACGTGGACTTTGAGATTTCGCGACGGTTGGGGTGGTGATGCCGGCTCGGTCTCGGCAGCCTCCCTGACGCTGACCACACCACCGCCTCCGCCGGGTCCACCTGCAATCACCAGCGCTGACGCGACCAGCTTCGCAGAAGTCGAATTGGGCGCGTTTACTGTGGTGGCAACCGGTACCCCCACGCCCATTTTGTCAATGACCGGCACATTGCCCGCCGGTGTGACCTTCACGCCAGCGACGGGACTCTTGACAGGGGTCCCGGCAGCAGGCACCGCCGGTGTCTATCCTCTGGTTTTCACCGCGGCAAATGGCACCCCGCCCAACGCCACCCAAAATTTCACGCTGCTGGTCACCCCGGCAACAGCGACCGGCGGCGTCATCCACACTTACGAGAACTCCAGTGTCACTGGGATTCCTGACAACGGCTGTCCGACCCCAGTGACGCACGAGTTTGTTGTCGCCGACACCTTCAATGTCGGTGCCCCGGCAACAATCAGCATAGGAGTTGAAATCACCCATCCGCGTCGATCGGACCTGAGGCTGATCTTGCAGGCGCCCGATGGCGCAACTCTGGTGCTACAGAACACGGGTTCCGGTGGAGCTTCGGCCAACCTCAACGTGATGTATTCCACCAACGTGGACGAGGGCAATCCCATAGACGACAGCGATGCGGATCCCACGAGTGTTGCCGGTGGTAGCGTTCACTATCGTCGCCTGGTGGCCGCAGCTGATCTCAGCACTCTCTACTCTGGCCCAGCCAATGGGATCTGGAGACTACGGGTTTGCGATGGCGCGGCAGGGGAAACGGGTTCCATCATTCGCTCACGACTGGTGCTGATCGATGCGACAGCCACTGCCGACACAGGCGTTTGCGGTAGCCAATCCAGCTACGACTGGGGGTCCGGCACCGATGGCGATCCCTTTGTTTCTGCCACCGTGGCTGGCATTACCATCACGGAAACCAGTAACAGCGGTGAGCCACCGGGTGACAGTCTCAGCAGTTATTTTGTTTCGACCGGCACTCAGGGCGGCCATCTCGGCTACTACAGCTACCGCATGGATACGACCGGCGACACCGAATTGTCAGCTGAGCGCACTACGTTCGAATTCTCCACGCCCGTGGTGGGCTTGAACTTCGAACTGGGTGATGTCGACTGGAGTGGCGGATATGAGGACTACACCCGGGTGGAGGCGATCGGGCCCGACGGCAACCCGGTCCCCTACCAGATCAGTCTGGTTGACACTGCGGATACGGCGTTGGCGGGTGACTGGGCAGAATCTGATATTGGCGTCAATTTCGATGTCAACAACGGCAATGTCAGGTATCGCTTCGAGTCGCCGGTAAGCTCTCTGAGCACCATTTATGCCCAGGGTAATGAACCCAACGCCGAATCAGTGGGTCAGTTTGTAGCACTGACGGACTTCAATTTCTGCGGATTCGATTATGGCGATGGGCCGTCATCGTACGGAACCACCACCGCGAGTCATGGTCTTGGAAATCGAGCCCAGTTGTACATTGGCAGCGTCCCGCCAGATGGCGAAACTGCAGCTGGCGAACCCGGCGGTGGCATGAGTGCCGCAGCAACCGGCGATGGTGTAGATGAGGCGAGTTTGACTTTCCTTCCGTACGAAGCTGCCCCGCTGAGCATGACCTGTGGTGGCTACACGACGGCACCTGGCGACTATTGCCAGAGCATCGAAGTGACCAATGCGCTTACCACTTCCGCTCAATTGGTCGGGTTCATCGATTTCAATATCGATGGCGATTTCGATGATCCGGGAGAGCGCTCTCTACCCGATCTGGGAGGATCAGGTTTTGCGGGGGCCAGCGACGGCACCTGGGACACCGGAAACATCGGGCCCGGCACGGAATTCCAGCGTGCGCCTCAGGCGACTTCCGTAGTGCTGGTTTGGAGCGGTTTTGCCGCACCCACTACCGATCAGACCGTTGCGCGGTTCCGGATTACCACCGACCCCAGCTTTTTCAACAACGCCTTGCCGCCGTCCCCTACAGCGGCCGTCAGCAACGGTGAAATCGAGGACCATGTGCTGGCAGCGGGCACATTGCCGGTCACGCTGTCCTACGTCGATGTCAGTCGCGTAGATGCGCAACATCTGCGTGTGGAATGGTCTACGGCCACCGAAAGCGGCACCATGGGCTATCGAATACTCCAGCAGAGGGGAAGCGGCTTTACCGCGCTGGATGAGTCCCTGACGCCCAGTGAGCGGCTGTCCTCGACCCGTCCGAGTGATTACCAGGTAACGCTCAGATCAAGCTCGGATGCGCCTGTCTATCTGGAAGAAGTGGCTGCAAACGGCAAGACGGAGCGTTTTGGTCCCTACAGCGTAGGCGGCAGTTCGGGGGCGCGTCAGGAACTGCTCGAAGCACCTTGGGCACAGTCAAGGGCAGAACTTGAGGCTTACGCTGCCATCGATTCCAGTGCTCGCCGACAGCGCGCATCGCAGCGCGGTCAGGGCCATGCCGTTGAAATTCTGGTCACGAATTCTGGTTTGCAACGAGTCTCAGTGGCTGAACTCAGCGCACAAGGTCTGGATGTCGTCGGTCAACCCGCTAGCGCACTGCGGCTCAGCCAGGGTGATCAAGCCGTGCCTGTGCGTGCATCCAATGATCAGATCCTCAGCGCCGACAGCTATCTCGAGTTCTATGGTTTCGCCGTCACCGGCAGTCTTTACAACAAGACTCGACCCTATCGCCTGGAGCTTGCTGCCGGCGGTGCCGAGTGGCGCACTGTGCCGGCTGCACCGCTGGCCGGCCTGTCCATGCGCGAAGGTCGACGGGTGGTGACACTGGATGCCGATCGCTACTACGACCCGACGTCTCCCAACGGCGACCCGTGGTACTACGACGAAATTACGCGCACCGGCGCCAGCGCGACGCGCCAGTGGAATCTGACGATCAACGATCCCGTCGTCGATCAATCGGCTCGGCTCAGACTTTCGCTCTGGGGAGGTTCCAGTTATCCCGATCTCGCAAACGATCATCGTTACCGCATATTCCTCAATGGCCTGCCGCTCGCGGAAGGCAGCTTCGACGGCATTCAGTCGCACCAGCCTGAGTTCAGCGTTCCGGCGGGTCTGCTGCAACCCGGCAGCAACGCCATCAAGATCGAGTTATTGCCCACCGGTGGGCAGATTGATCGCATCTACGTAGATGCGATCTCCATCGTCCATCAGGCACACCTGATCGCCGAAAATGGGGAGTTGCAGCTTGCCTTGAGCGAGGCAGTGCGAGTGCCCGATGGCATCTTCGGATCAGCCTTTGAAGAGAGTCCCAGTCTGCGACCTGCATGCGGTAGTGGTTGTGAACAGATCGAGGCGGCCGGTTTTTCCAGCAATGACGTGCTCGCCTTGCAGCTCACAGACGTAGGTCCGGTGGAGCTGACCAATCTGGGCTGGACGGAACGGAAGGGCCAATGGACCGTCAAACTGAGGCCCCTGTACCTCGGTGGCGGCGATGGTGCCGCCGAACTGGCTGGCACCGTGGTATTGGCTGAACGGGCTGGCGCTCATATTCCTCAGGTTCGGCCGGCGCTGGCACTTGAGCACCCGATGCTCGGTGGCCAGGCCGATCTGCTGATTGTCAGCAGCGCGAGGTTTGCCGCGTTGACTGACCCGCTGGTGACAGCTCGCCGAGCCGAAGGTCTGCGCGTCCGCGTGGTAGAGGTCGCGCAGATCTACGAGCACTACAGCGCCGGCGTGGTTGATCCTGCAGCAATAAAATCATTCGTGGCCGATGCCTATCGCCAGCTTTCAACCCGCTACCTGCTGCTGGTTGGTGGCGATAGCTACGACTATTTTGACCAGTTGGGTCTGGGCAGCGTCAGCGATGTGCCGACGATCTATCAGCGCACCCATGAATTTGTCAGCTTTGCCCCGGTCGACAGCGCCTATGGCGATATCGACGGCGATGGCAATCCAGAGCTGGCCGTGGGCAGATTGCCGGCACGTACCGCAGCCGAACTCGAAAGCATGATCGAAAAAGTGCTGCAGCCGCTGCCGGCGAACCCCTATACGCTGGTATTTGCCGCAGAGCGCGAGAATCAGGCCGAGGGCATCAACTACGCCGCGGATTCAGACCGCCTGATCGCTGCCCTTGGTTCATCATGGCAGGCCAGCGCTGCCCGTGTTTACCTGGATCAGTACGCCCAGACTTCCATGGGCACCGCGGCAGCGCGCGGTGATCTGCTCAGTCACATCAATCAGGGCGCCAATTGGGTGAGCTTCTATGGCCATGCTTCGCCGGCCACCTGGTCGCGCGAAGTCTTGCTGCAAGGCTCACAATTGGACGGGCTTCTCGCGAATGCCGGCAGGGCGCCGCTGGTGACCGAGTTTGGCTGCTGGGGTGGATATTTCGTCGAGCCCAGCTACACCACCATGAACCACGCCTGGTTGCTTACCCCGGGCCGTGGAGCGAGGGCGATGATCGCCTCCAGTTCACTCACCGAATCCAGCAGCGACCGCGCCATCGCCGATGCTCTGGTAGCAGAACTGGCCCAGCCGGGCGTGCGCCTGGGCGATGCGCTGGTCAATGCCAAGCGCGCCGTCTGGACCGCCGCGCCGGAAATGCGCGACGTCATTCTGGGCATGTCGCTCTTTGGGGATCCAACGGCGCGGTTGGTCTTGCCGGACTGAGAGGGCATGGTTTCCGAATGAAGAAACGAGTCTCAAGCGCGACCGTGGATTTGGGCGCATACTTCGGCCGCCCGCCGCCCCGAGGGATCCGTGGCTTTGAAGGTCCGTCCCCGGTTTCGGACGGAAGGCGCCTGCCGCGCCGCGGCTACCAGTCGTTGACGCGTGGCTAGGGCTAGGAACTGCGCATGGTGCCTGCCGCTCATGCCTCTTGGCTCGCATACCTGCGTACTTGCCTGTCTGGAGGAGCGCTGGCGGATGTTCCTGCAGAGAGAAAAAATCGCTACACTGCTGCGGTAGTGCTGCGAGCCTGCAAAGATGCGCCCCCCTCAGGAGTCACCTCGTCATGTTTCAATCTGCGCGTAATGTTGCTGAACTTTACGCGCCGCGGATGTTGGACAAGTCCCGGCGCATGGTTCAGAGAATTTTCGCTGGCCTGATGTTGGTGACACTTTCGGGCGGCTTGTCGGCTCAGGTCATTTATACCTATGAGGATGTGCCCGGGGTGGCTATTACCACCAATAACAACAACTGTCCTGGTGGTCCAAACACAAATAGCATTGTGCGGACAATCAATGTGCCGGACAGTTTCAATGTGGGCGCCGCAGGCACCATCGCCTTGGGCGTGGTGATCAATCACGCTAATCGAGATCACGTACAAATTCGACTTCAGGCGCCGAATGGGAATACGGTAGTTTTGGCAGACGGCGTCGCGACCGATGGTAATGATAACTACAATGTCACGTTTGGCGATCCGCACGATACGACTGCACCGTTGAACGACGGCGATAATGACCCCGCGACTGTGGCCAGCGGTACGGTTTTTTACCGTCGTCTCGTGAACTTCACTAACCTCAGCTCAACACTATATCCCGTCGCCGGAAACGTAAATGGGAATTGGACGCTCCGTATTTGCGATGATACTGCCACCATCGCCGGAACCTATGTGCGTGCTCGTCTCACGTTGAGAGACAATGCTACGACCTCAATATCGGGTTTGTGCGGGTCAACTAACACTTTTGACTGGGGCACCGTGACTACCGTGCCAGCGTCAGTAGCGTCTACTACTCCGGCCTCGCTTCCCGACGGTACGACTATTACCACCGGTGGCGTAGTATTCACGCAAGTGCAATCTGTCGAAGCGCCTGTTGACGCCGTGAACAGTTTCAGGCGACAGAGCACCGTAAACGGTGCTGATACTGGTTACTACGCGCTCATCATGAATCTGCGGGGCGTCGGGACCGCCGCCGATGACACGGAGAATGCCGTTGAAAGCGTAAGATGGTCTGTGAATCCGCCGGTGGCTGGCCTAGACGTACAGTTTCTCGATACAGACTTCAATTCGGGAGCTTGGGAAGACTATATCCAAATTCGGGGCTTTGATGAGTCCGGTGCCGTGGTGCCCTACCTGAGCACATTCGTTTCTGGAACCGCAACTCTTTCGCGGGTGGGCGATTGGGTGGAGGCTGATGGCGTCAATATTGATGGTACATCAAGCGCCGGAAACGTCCGTATTCGCTTCAATGGGGTCGTAAGCTCTTTCACCCTGGGCTACGCAGCCGGGGACGAACCCGCAACTGAATCCAACCAGCAAGTTATCGGACTCGGAGATCCGCAATTTTGTGCTTATGACTTCGGCGACGGCCCGCTGTCCTACGGAACCGCAGCCGCATCGCATTCACTCCGCGATCGGACGCGGCTCTACATCGGCGCAACGCCGCCCGACGGTGAAGCCGCGGCAGGAGAACCGGGTGGTGGCCCTTCGGCGGCAGCGACGGGTGACGGTGCCGACGAGGGCGGGATCGTCTTTCTTCCCTATGAAGCCGCGCCGTTGACTATGACCTGCGGGTCCTTTGTGACCGCTCCGGGTGACTACTGCGTGCAGGTATCGGCAACCAACAACACCACTAATCCGGCCCAGTTGGTCGGTTTCATAGACTTCAATGCCGATGGTGATTTTAACGATCCGGGCGAGCGGTCCTCGGCGAACTTTGGCGGTGGCAGCGGTATCGCGGCAGATGGAACCTGGAATACCGGGAACATCCTTGCCAGTTCGGGCACCCAGACCTATGTGCTCGTTTGGTCTGGCTTTGCTGCTCCGACAACCGGTGCCTCGCTAGCCCGTTTCCGCATCACCACGGATGCGACCTATTTCAACAATGCATCTCCGCCGAGCCCAGGCGGGGCATTGTCCAATGGTGAGATCGAGGACCAGGCAATTACTGCCGGCACGCTACCGGTGACGCTTGCGTTCGTGGAGGCCAAGCGAATTGATGCGAATCGTCTGGCAGTGGAATGGTCGTCGGCCACGGAAGCCGGCACCATGGGCTATCGCATTCTGCAGGCTAGAGACGGCCGTATGGTTGCGCTTGGTGCTGAACTCACCCCCAGTGCGCGCCTGAGCACCACCGTACCGCAGGATTACCGTGAAGTTTTCCTTTCGAATTCCGACGGCGCGATTTATGTCGAGGAATTGTCTGCGAGTGGCAAGACTGAGCGCTTCGGCCCATATCAAGTGGGAGTGGCTTCGGGTGGGCGGCCACAGATGCTTCAAGTTCCTTGGGATGAGGTTGCCACGGAACGGTCTCTGCATGCTGCTGCAGATCGTCAGGCGCGCATTGAGCGCGGCGCATCGCGGGGTCTCGGTGCCGGAGCAGACATTCTCGTCAATGATTCCGGGCTTCAACACATCAATGTGTCCGATCTGGTTACCGCTGGCTTGAACGTCGTTGGTCGACCCGTTGACGATTTGCGCCTGAGTCGGGCTGGTGTGGTTGTTCCGGTGCGAGTGCTTGGGGGTGGCGCGATTGCAAGCAATTCCATCCTGGAGTTCTACGGAGACGCAGTATCTGGCAGCTTGTATACAAAATCGCGCCCTTATCGCCTTGAAATCGCATCAGGTGCTGCTCCTTGGAATGCTGTGTCCGGCGCGCCAGAGGCAGGCCTTGCGGCGAGTTGGCACCGGCGGGTCGTCACTTTGGACCAGAACAGGTACTACGATCCTACGTCACCATCCGATGATCCTTGGTATTACGATGAGGTCGTTCGTAGCGGTGCTACCACCGGAAAGCAATGGACGCTGGCTGCGCCGGCGGCAGATTCGTCAGCCTACGCCGAAGTGATCGTGGATCTTTGGGGTGGCTCCAGTTACCCGGAACTTGATCCGGATCACCGCTACCGAGTGCTCTTCAACGGGGCACCGTTGGGTGAGGGCACCTTCGACGGTATTTCAGTGCATGAGGGGCGCTTCCCGATTCCTCAGGGCAGCTTGCAGGCGGGCAACAACACGGTACGGTTGGAACTGCTCGCGACGGGTCAATCCATCGACCGGACCTATGTGAATGGCATCCGCATCAGTTATCTGTCGCGATTGGAGGCCACCTCAGGCCGAGTTTCGGTCAAAGGTAGCGACGTGGTTGCTATGGAAGAAGGCGTTTTTGCAAATGATTTCGAGTTGTCGCCGGCGCCTGCACCAGCGTGCGGTGCCGGATGCAACCAGTTGCTCGTCGGCGGTTTCGATTCCAATGACGTGGTCGCGCTGCAGTTGACCGACGCCGGTCCAGTAGAACTCACCGATGGCTTGTTCCTGCAGGCGAACGGCCAATGGAGTCTTCGCGTGCGACCGCTGGCCTTCGGCCAGGGCGAAGATGCGGTTCCATTTGGGGGCAAGATGGTTTTTGCCCAACGCAGCGCTGCTTTCCACCCCGCAGTTCGCCCCGCACTGGGCTTGGCTTCCCCGCTTGTGGGTGGCAACGCTGAGTTGATGTTGATCAGCAGCCCGCGATTTGCTGGCCAGGTTGGCGCTCTTGTCTCGGCTCGCGAGGCCGAAGGACTGAGTGTTCGAGTGGTTGATGTGGAACAGATTTACGAGTACTACAGCAACGGTATTGTCGAGGCGAGCGCGATCAAACGCTTTGTAGCCGACGCCTATGTGCAGTTGGGTACGCGCTACGTGCTCCTGGTGGGTGGCGACACCTATGATTACTTCAACTACCTGGGTTTGGGCAGCGTCAGTGATGTCCCGACGCTTTACCGGCGAACCCACGAATTCGTGAGCTATGCGCCTATCGACAGTGAGTTCGGTGATGTGGACGGTGACGGTCAGCCCGAGGTGGCTGTGGGGCGCCTGCCCGCCCGAACTGATGCCGAACTCGCGAGCCTTATCGCCAAGACCCTTCAGCCTTTGCCGGTCAATCCCTACAGCTTGGTGTTTGCTGCTGAGCGCGCCAATCAGGCAGAGGGCATTGATTACACCGTCAATTCGAATGAGCTGATCGCCGGCTTGGGCAATGCCTGGCAGCCTGGAGCAGACCGCGTGTTTCTGGACAGCTATCCCGCGACTCAACCAGGCACACTCGCGGCGCGCACGGACCTCATGACCATGGTCAATCAGGGTCGCAACTGGGTCAGTTTCTTCGGGCATGCATCCCCGGGGACTTGGTCGAGAGAGTTGTTGTTGCAAGGCTCGCAACTTGAGGGTCTACTCAACAATGCGGGGAAGGCGCCACTGGTCACTGAGTTCGGCTGTTGGGGTGGCTACTTCGTCGAGCCCACGTACACCACCATGAATCACGCTTGGTTGTTGACCCCTGATCGTGGCGCGCGTGCCATGATCGCTTCCAGTTCGTTGACTGATTCGGGCAGCGATCGCGCGATTGCGAATGCTCTGATTGCGGAGCTGGCAGTTCCCGGCATCCGATTGGGCGATGCGCTGGTAAATGCGAAGCGTACGGTTTGGTTGACCGCGCCGGAGCGGAAGGATGTGGTTCTGGGAATGTCACTGTTCGGCGATCCCACATCGCGGTTGACGCCAGCCAATTGAACCGGTCGTTTCAGCGAAGTCGGGGGCAGTGCGCCCCCGACTCTTGTTCGGGGGCGGCGGACGGTAAGGGGCCCTGCTGTTCCGATCGAACCTGGAAGCGATAAATGGCGTACGTGGTCGCCTGGTTCGTCTTCGATGGGCAGCCAATTGATGAGAACATGTGGCGCAGGCTGGTCCAGCGTTCGCGTTTGCGTGCGCCGCTGTCCCCAGACTCTTGGGGGTACGAGCTACGGTTGCCATGCTTGCGCGCCTATGCCATCAAAGTGCGTGCATCGGAGCCGGAACCGCTGATTCAGCTTGAGGACGGCAGAATTCTGCTGAGTGATAGCGAGCGGCCACTTGAGCTTGGCGCGCTCGAAACATCACTGAATGATCCTTGTGCACAGGTAGTGATTGACCTGAGGCAGATGCGGGCGACGATGTCGCGTGACCGACTGGGGCAAAGACCCTTGGTCTGGGCAAGAGTTTCAGGCGCCTTGTTGGTGGCATCCAAGGAGAGCATCCTTCTGGGGCACCCGAAGATAGGCGCCGAGCTTGACGAAGAATACTTGTGCGCTCACCTTGCTGGCGTCAATGCAGTGCCGGGCCACACCTTGTACAGGCAGATTGCTGCGGTTGATCCTGGCTCCGTGGCTGTCGTGGATGGCAGCCGCGTTCAGGTCAGGTCCGTGGCCTTTGACCCTGACCCGATTGCATATGCAATGCGGGATGAGCCGGCCGGGAACCGATTTCGCGATCTCCTTGAGGGCTCAGTGGCGCGTAGTTGCGATGGAGTATCCGAACTAGGTGTCTGCCTCAGTGCGGGACTGGACTCGTCGTCGATAGCGGTTCTGCTCCCCAAGTCCCGGCAAACGTCGAGTACCGTCGCCCTGAACTATGGAACGACCTACCGCGGAAGTGTGGACGAGCGTGGCCTTGCGCGTGAACTATGCAGTCGAATCGGCTTGCGCTACGAGGGCTTGGACACGGCGGACTATCCGCCTACGCTTGACCTGCTCGGCATGGATGCAGACCCCGGTCACCCCTATGTCAATCCGTATCTTGCCCTGAATGCCGCCGTCTATCGCCGTTTTCGCGACTTGGGGGTAGACGTTTTCTTGACTGGACATTTCGCTGATTTTTGGAATCCCGGGCCGGAAGCTTGGCTGCGCGATGCACTGCGCAATCGTCGTTGGCAACTGATCACGGACATGATTGCTGGCCACTGGCGACAGGGAGGCATTGGCGCTCTTTGGCACGACCAAGGTTGGCGCTATCTGGCCAAGCTGATGTTGCGGCGGAATACAGGACGACGAGGGTTCGAATGGCTGGCGCCAAGTTGGCGAGAATGGGTGTGGGATCGCATTGCTAATGACCTGCGACGATTCGCCGATTGGCCTCATCCTGATCGGGCAGCCTACAACTTTGGTTCAGCAGCCGCTCTCGACGGCGCTTATGAAGGTCACTTTCGCGATCAATTTGGCATCCACTCACGCCACCCGTACAGAAACTGGCCCTTGTTGCAGTTCGCACTGTCGTTGCCTGCCTATCAGAACCGGCGTGGGCTATCTGACAAGTGGGTGGCCCGACGAGCGGTTGCCGGAATACTGCCAGAACGGTGGTCTGAGCGCCCAAAACAAGGCGGGCTGTTGCCATTCCTTCAAGCGACGGAAGAGGTGCATGGTCGCGCCGGTCTCAGGCAACTCATCGATGACGGTCAGGCGCTCTGGAAGACGTATTTGGACAAGAAATATGTCGATTCCCTGTTGGCCACACGGGAAGCAGTAGAAGACTGGCTGTTCTGGCAGCTTGTCATGATGGGGGTTTGGCAAAGGCATGCCCAGCCTTGAGTCGCCAACATCGTCACGATGCCGTGAGAGTCGCAGATCGTGCTGTCGGTGGAGAGTGCGAAGCATGGACCGACCGTGCAAAATTAGCTCTTGCAAGAGGATGCTGCGATGTCATGCCATCTGAGGGTTCCGTTGAGTGGCAACGCCGCGATTCGATTGCGTTGCTTGTGCGCCGCAGACTATGATGCTGGCTGATAGCGACTGGGAAAAGCAAATGATGCAGTCCGACGGCGTTGCTGACGTCTCAAGCGATGAGCTCAAAGCACCGTATGAACGGCCTTTGCTGTATTGCTTGGGTGATGTGAGGGAACTGACGCTAGGCCGTTCCCGTGGCGTTGTCGAGAGTTCGAGCACAAATACTCGATTCCAGTAAGAGTTCAGGGTGCGCAGGACGCACGGCACTGCGCTCAGCGTTGGGCCTTCTGGTCGAGAACGAGCGGGGACAACGTCAGCGTCAGCAATGCCGGGAATGCTCATTTTGGTGGGTAGTGTGTCCGTCCAGCAGATGCGACCTGCTGACAAGATGTCCGCTTGTTTCTGCCGCTTCCAGGCTCTCTGACGCGTCGGGCGGCCGTTTTGAGCTTCTCGGCCTTCAACCGAACCTCTGTTGCTGGTGCCGTTGGACGAAAGCTGGGTTGATCGTTTGGATACTTGATTGCACTTGGCGGCGGCGTTGTTCATGCTTAGCTGATTGGAAAGTGCGCCGGATGCCTCGGTCTGGCACGCCATGGAGCGACGCGCGGCGGTTCGGACTCGTTTCCGCGGCGAGGTCCTTGCAGGTCTGGGTTGGCGTTTGTTCGCTGTGCGAACCAGGGCTTTGGCAGCGCGTCCGCTTTACGAGGCGCTTGACCCTCAAGAGCCAGGCTTCCTCGCCGTCGATCGCGCCTATTCAACGGCTTCCACCTACCTGGATGCACCCGCAGGGCTATTCGACGGTTCCCCCCTGTGCCGCGATTCGCATTGAAGACAAGCGCGACCGGCGGATCACGCTCTATCACGATCCTCTCGGGCAGCGTGCGCGCATGCATGGCGACTGGAATACAGCCTCCCGATGCTCCCGGTTCTTCCGCCTTGGGTTGAGTACGTTCAGTCTTGGTGATGAGCGCGTTGATGACCAAGTACTGGCGGTGTCGTCTCGGAGCTCAACCGTCCGCAGCGCCATCTTCAGCGCTTCGCTGTCAGGCATTTCTCCGTCGCGACACGCGTGCTCCGATCTCGGCATCGATCAGCGCTTCGGCAAGAAAAATTACATATAACGGTGGCTGAGACCCGATGCCTCCGGTTACTGTCCTTGGAATTCGGCCGGCCCCATCGGTTGGTGTCTTGTGGAGCAGTGCATGGTTAATGACCAAAAAGAACGAAATGACCAGCAGAAAGTCGATTACGAGACGCCGCTATTGCAAGTACTGGGTGACCTTCGCTTCCTTACCCTGGGTGGCAGTTCTGGAGTGGGTGACAGCGGCACTTCCACAACGCGTGAATGGCCCAGAGGCTGAGGTTTGTTGTGGCTGATTCCAATAATGGCGAGATCTTGCCTGCGAGAGATTTAAAATGAATTGTTTTGAATCAATAACATCCAGCGCCATGTTGGCGTTGCTGTTCGCTGCATCCGCCGCTGAAGCTGGTGGCTTTCCGTTCAATGCGACTGCTGCCAACGCGCCGGTTCTGGTGATGCGCTCCAGCGGTAACGCCTGCAACCAAGGTGATCCTGTTACCTGTACCGGCGACTTCGCTGCAACGCCGGCGGGTAACAAGTCTCACCTTTTTTTTGTGGAAGTTCCGGTAGGCACGGGAGAGATGGCCATTGAGTTGTTTGACGCAGATGTTGGTGCCGTAGTTACCGGTGTTGGGCTGGACGCCAACACGGGGCGTTACGATTACGCCTTGCTCGACCCCAGCAACAATCCGGTGGCGACGCGTTTTGACCGTGGGGTCGATACCGGCACCGGCATTCAGACTACAGGAGCCGTTTCCGTCAACTGCCAGGCATCCGGCGGGCCCGCCACTGCTGACAATAACTGGTGTCGATTAATAACCCTGTCCAATCCCGCGCCGGGGCATTGGCAGATTCGGATGACACCGAACGGCACTGCCGGGCAAATTTCCTCGATAGGCGTTCGTGCACTCGATTCGGTCACCAATCGTGATTTGAACGTATATGCGAGGAGTTTCATTCACTGGGGAAATCAGGATGTGGCCGGGCGTCGGCTGTATACCTTGGCGAACAACAATAATGCCTTCTATCCCTATGTGACAGCCGGTTGCGGACTCCGCACCTACGACTTCGACTCGGATAACGGGAGTGAGGTCACAATCCGGCATACATCTCCGGTGCGCAACTCGGTCAGCGTCTTGAACGGTACGCCGCCATTGTCGGTAAATGCACAGTGGGCCAACAGCGTAATTGCTTTGCCGTCGGCCAACAACACGCAGGCTGACGAGTACGGATTGTGGACTGCCGAGTTTTCTGTGGTCGGCGGCGCAAATCATGTGACAACCTGGTTGAGTCCCAGTTACATCACGAAGGCGATCGCCAACACGCAGCCGGAGGCCGGTAGCTTCAGATATTATTTTCCAACCAATAGTGGTGGTCGCCCGGTCAAGCCGACGGTCCGCCAAGGGCTAATCGGCGTTGTCAGTGGGCCGAATGTACCCACGGTGAACGTCGATACCATCTACCGTATTGGTATTGATATCAATAATCCAACGCCCTATCCCATTGTTTTCAATGCCTCGAATCTGGTCACGGCGGTAGTGCCGGCTGATGTGGCCTCGCAGGTTGATTATGGCTACGTCGGTTCCAGCTTTGTTTCTTCCTGCGGTGCGGTTGTTGCGCAACCGGCAAATGACGCGGTGGGCACAGTGTCCTGGAATCCAGGCACATTGGCCGCTGGTCAGAGCTGCAGCGCCTATTACGAAGTGCGTGTCCAGCCGCTCACAGCCGGCACGCGCTTGCTTACTGAACAGGCCAGTCTAACCACCGGCACCACTGCGCAGATGCTGGACGAGACCGGTGTTCCCTTTACTTTCGGGCCCTTGTGCGGCATTTCCATCACTACCGGAACCAACTACAACAGCGTGCCTGTCACTTTATCTTATGTGAAGGCGGAACGCCTGGGTTCGCAGGCTCAAATCGAGTTCGAGACGGTTTCCGAGTTCGGCAGTCTTTGGTTCGAACTGGTGGATTCCAGGAGCCGCGACGCGTTGTCAGCTCGAATACCTGCGCGAGCTGAGGGTGAACACGAGCCGACAATCTACTCCTTGACTGCGAGTCCTCCGGCCAGCGGTAGCTTTTATATCCGGCAATATGAAGTGGGCAACAAGATGGAGGAGTTCGGGCCGTTCGCGCTCGGGCACACGCATGGTGCGCGATTGCAACGGGCGGCAATCGATTGGGATGCCGTTGATGCTGAACAGGCCGCATTCCGATCTGGGCAGCGCGCGCCTCAAGGCGGCGCCAGCATGGCGTTGGCGCGCATTACGCAGGATGGGCTCTACAGAATCAGCTACGAAGCATTGCTGTCTGAAGGGCTGGATTTTTCGGGAGTGCCCGCTGCGGAGTTGGCGTTGTCGGTTGATGGGCAGGCACTCGCCCGGGAGGTCAGTGCGCCGATTTTCGGTCCTGGCGAGTACATTGAGTTCTTCGCGCATGTCAATAAGCAGCCTTACTATGGCTCGTCGATGAATATCTATGTAATGCGCGATGCATCCCGAGCAGTTTCCTGGAAGAAGTCCACACTCAGGCCGGGCGCCGTCTCCGCCAACCAACAGGTGCATACGGTCGTGCTCGATGCGAATCGCGAGTATGCGTCCGCATCACCTCTGCCAGATCCATGGTTTCTGCGGAAGCTTACTCGCTCCAATAACAACATGAGCAGCATCAGTGAGACTTTGAATCTCCTAGCTGCGCCTGGGTCCGAGGCTGCCGTGCTGAAGGTTTCAAGCTGGGGCGGGCTGGATTATGCCGAAGCTGGCGCTGATCACGCTTACAGCGCCAGTGTGAACGGCACTCTAATTGGGACGGCAAGTTTCGACGGCATCAATCCGAATGTCGATGAGTTCTCGATTCCGGCGGGTGTTCTGCAGGCGGGGAGCAACACGGTAACGTTGACACTGACCCCTACGGCGCACTTGACCGATAGGATCAATGTCGAATCGCTGGCTATCCGCTACACGGGTGTCGCTCAGTCAGTCGCGGGTGTCTGGCAATCGTCCTTGCCAGCAGACGAAGGTCAGTCCGTCGAATTGTCCGACACGCTGTTTGATGATGGATTCGCCCCTGCCGAGCAGCGTATCTGCGCAGACTGCGCTACGGTGCGCGTGGCCGGATTGGCCGCGAACGGATTGCGCGTGTTCCGGCTGGCGGGAGGCGTCGTCATCGAAGAGGTGCTCGGTGGTCGCGCGGACGGCGCGGACCAGATTCTGGCGCTACCGGGTGCCGGAGATTATCGTGGTTACGCACCCTTGCCCATAACCAGCGTGGCGTTGGCGCCTGCGCCGCTGGAGCCGCCTCGCGACGCGGATATGCTGGTGATTTCCCACCCATCATTCGTTGCGGATGTGGCTTCCCTGGTCGACGTTCGTCGCTCCGAGGGCCTGCAGGTGGCCGTCGTGACTACCGAGCAGATACTGAGTCATGAGTCGGCATCGCGACTTTCTGCTGATGCATTGCAACGCTACATCCGCGAAGCTGCGAAAGGCGGTCGGCTTGCCTATGTGCTCTTGGTCGGTGGTGACAGCTACGATTACGACGATGTGTTGCAACTGGGTAGCCGCAGCTTTGTCCCAACCTTCTACCGGGTTACCCATCCGCTCATCCGGCATGCCCCGACAGATGTGCCTTTTGCAGATCTCGATGATGATGGCTTGCCCGATATTGCGGTAGGACGATTCCCGGTGCGCACGTCAGCAGAGCTTCAAGCCCTCGTGGCCAAGACGCTGCAGTGGTCCGTTGGCGGTCCAGCGTCCAGTGCCTCCGTTGCCGTGTCTGACCGAATCACTGGCGGATACGATTTCGCCGATCAATCCCGCATCATGACCGAAGGCGTCAGTTTCGGTGCCCAGCGATCGTTGCTGGATCTCGACGACTATCCCGACGATGCCAACGGCAACGCTGCGGCGCGAACTGCGCTGGTGCAATCGATCAACGCCGGCCTGAGCTGGGTGAACTTCTATGGCCACGCCAGTCCGTACCAGTGGACCTTTTCATCGTTCCTGACCGCCGCACAGGTACGCGCTGGCCTTTTTGCGAATCCGAACACATCGTTTATCGCTACACAATGGGGCTGTTGGGCCAACTACTTCGTACTGCCGCAGTACGACACACTGGCCCATGGTTTGCTCAACAGCGGCAGCGGTGCGGTTGCGTTGATCGGTGCCAGCGCGCTTGGTGAAACCGGTTCCTCCACGACTCTTGCCGCTTACATGCTCCCTGAGCTTGGTCTCGGTTCGCGGCTCGGAGACGTCTGGAAAGCCGGTTTGCGCGGCAACGGAATCAGCAATCCCGACATGAGAGATGTCAACGAAGCAACCCTGCTGATGGGTGACCCGTCGCTGCCCATCCGCTGATCAGTCATAGGGCGTCCGCTACTTGGCGGACGTCCCTTGAGATCAACCAGCGGTGCAACTGAATTCGCTGCCATAGACCGAGAAGCCGGTCACGGGGCATCTGCTCTATGGTGGATTCGGTCAGGTCGTCTGCCAGAAAATCGGAAAAAAGCAGGGTGGCGTGCCGGTCATGGTGCTCCCACTGAGAGCGTCTGGCTACAACATTGGCCAAGAATACTGGAGTCAAGTCAGCGCTTTTTGGATGCAAGCGGCACCAGTCCGGCAGCAATCCGCGTTGCGATTCACGCAGGGCCCACTTCCACTGCCCATGGCGATAGCTGCAGTGGTTCGGCAAGCTCAACAAGAAACTGAGGAGCTCCGCGTCAAAAAAAGGAAACGCAAAGTCCACCCCGGTGCTTGCGTTGTGGTGTGCATCGTTGGCTCCAGCCGTCGCTGCCAACGGGCCAAAACAACTCAGGGCAAGTTGCGGTGAGGGAAAATGCTTCCAGTGCCGGATCTGTTCCTCCCAGATCTGTAGCACCTGCTGACGCCAGACACGGCTGAGCCAGCGGGTTCGCGAAGGACCGCGGCTGCCTCTGATCAGTCCTGCCAGACCCTTCGCCTGCCGCGCGATGAAGCGCGCGGCGTCACGTTTCCCAGGCGGCAGGTAGTTGGCGAGTAGATCGAGACGTCTGCTCTTGATCAGGTCCACAAGTACGCGGCGGTCATCGAAGCGAAATGCGTCGTCCCCAAAACTGCCGTCAAGGCACAAGTCAACGCCTTCGGCGCGCAGCAGCTCGAGTTGAGCCAAACGGATGGCGCGATACGGCGAGGCATCGGGACGGTCAGGGCTCCCTTCGAATGCCGTCCCGCGCAGCGGCAAGTGCGGCTCTGCATCGAACAGGTGATGGGGCATGTTGAAATGCTCGGCCAGTGCGCGTGATCTGGCTGCCTCATCGGCAATTGCATGGCTGGGGAAGCTGTAGCTGCAGGCAACGGCCTCAGGGCTGTCGGGCGCCTTCAAGCGGGCGTAACTAGCCGCCAAGGCAGACGAATCCAGACCGCCGCTCAGTGACAGACCCAGGCGATATCCGTTGCGAGCTTTGGTTGCGACGGATTGGTCAATCAGCTGTCTCAGCGTGGCAAGTGCTTCGAGATCGCCGATGCGATGGGCGCCGGAGCGAGGTCTGGGGCTGACCGGTGCGAGCCGGGTGAGGTGATGGTGTCGAACCAGCAGGCGATTGCCGGTGGTGACTTGACCAATCGCGGCGTGGATGGTGGCATCAGGCGGCGGCGGCAGGGCCGCCAGGTAGCAGGCCAGATAGTCGTTGTTGAAGCTTGTAGCGGCGGAGTCGGAGCCGAGTGCCTCAAGGAGCGGCTGCTCGCTAGAAGCGATGTACAGTCCGTCGGGTGTGAGCGCATAGCACAACCGGTCAGACGACGTAACCCCACGATACATCAGCGTGCGCTCGCCGTCAGACGCAAGCACCGTGTCGTTGAACGTACACTCCGTCTTGGCTACATCGATGAGCCCAGCGCCAAACCGCAGTTTGGGTAGGCTGCCCAAGGTCATCTGGAAGAAGTCCCAGGATCGCATCGCTGCAGCGCGCCACCCCTGGAGTATCTCTCGGTCGAAGAGTCTGGTTGGCACAATGAAGAGCCGACACCGGCTCGAGCTGAACATCATCCCGTCAAACGTCGATCGCTTGCGCGTGCGATCGACCAGAACCTGCCATCTGCGGGCATCTACTCCGGAATTTTCCGATTCGAGAGCTGCGGCTATGAGAAACATAGGTAGGCGCGCACAATTTCCGCGGTTGGGCTGACGACGTGCTCAGGGGGCAAGGGTCTGTTCCTGAAAATGGTATGACCATGTTGACGACGCCAAGGTACACGATCAGACCAAGAAACACTGCTGATGCGCTTTTGCCCCTTAGCAGGGAGTCAATCGGCCTTCACGCCTTCACGATCTTCACGGGCGTATCTTCACAAACGTGAAAACGCCCTATCCCGGGCCAGGAGATGATCATGAACAAGCGAGATGAGCAATCGGGTCTGGTGCTGCTGGTGGAAGACAATCGCGGCATTTCGGAGATGGTCGGTGAGTTTCTGGAGCGTCGGGGCTACTCGGTGGACTACGCCGCCGACGGCGTGACCGGGTTGCATCTGGCGGTCAGCAACAGCTACGACGTGGTGGTGCTGGATCTGATGCTGCCGGGAATGGACGGTCTGGATGTCTGCCGCAAGCTGCGCCAGGAAGCCAAGAAGTCGACGCCGGTGCTGATGCTCACGGCGCGCGATACGCTGGAGGACAAGGTCACCGGTCTGGATGCCGGCGCCGATGACTATCTGGTCAAGCCTTTTGAGGTGAAGGAACTGGAGGCGCGGGTGCGGGCCTTGATTCGCCGCGATCGTCGTCAGGTGAGCCAGGAAGTGCTGCGGGTCGGTGATCTGGTGCTGGACACGGCCACGTTGCGCCTGACGCGGGGTGGCAAGGACATGCAGGTGTCGCCGATCGGCCTGAAGCTGCTGACCATCCTGATGCGCGAATCGCCGCGGGTGGTGTCGCGCCGCGATATCGAACGTGAAGTCTGGGGTGACATGCTGCCTGACAGCGATACTCTGCGATCGCACCTGTACAACCTGCGCAAGGTCATCGACAAGCCTTTCCAGAAGACCCTGCTGCACACCATCCACAGCGCCGGCTATCGTCTGGCCGATCTGGACAACGAATCGGCGGCAGCGGCTTGATGGTTCTTGGTTGCTGGTTGCTGGTTGTCGGTCAAGAGCCCTGGCTCTGAACTGTGGGAGCGGGCTCTGCCCGCGAAAAGGGCTGCGGTAGGCCCGAGCAGTGTTGATCGCGGATGAATCCGCTCCCACAGGCGGTCGTCAATGCAGCACGGCGACGAGCCCTTGGCTAAACTTGCCGGCTTCTGCTGATCGGAGTCGAACATGAAAGTCCGTGCTGCTGTAGCCCACAAGGCGGGTGCGCCGCTGAGCATCGAAATGGTCGATCTTGAAGGCCCACGCGCTGGCGAGGTGCTGGTCGAGATCAAGGCCACCGGTATCTGCCATACCGATGCCTACACGCTGTCGGGTGCCGATGCGGAAGGGCTGTTTCCGTCGATCCTCGGCCATGAAGGCGCCGGCGTCATTGTCGATGTCGGTGCTGGGGTCAAGAGCGTACGCAAGGGCGATCACGTCATTCCGCTGTACACGCCGGAATGTCGTGAATGCGAGTACTGCCTCAACCCCAAGACCAATCTGTGTCAGGCCATCCGCAGCACGCAGGGGCAGGGCTTGATGCCGGATGGCAGCAGCCGTTTCTCGCTGGATGGCAAGCCGCTGTATCACTACATGGGCACGTCGACTTTCGCCAACTACATCGTGCTGCCGGAGATCGCGGTAGCCAAGATCCGCGAGGACGCGCCCTTCGACAAGGTCTGCTACATCGGCTGTGGGGTCACCACTGGCATCGGCGCGGTGATCTACACGGCCAAGGTGGAAGCCGGTTCGCGGGTGGTGGTTTTCGGCCTCGGCGGCATTGGGCTGAACGTGATCCAGGGCGCGCGCATGGTGGGCGCCAGCCAGATTGTCGGTGTGGACATCAATCCGGCCAAGCGAGCACTGGCAGAGAAATTCGGCATGACCGATTTCGTGAATCCGAAGGAAGTCGAGGGTGATTTGGTCAGTTACCTGGTCGGCCTGACCAAGGGCGGCGCCGACTACAGTTTCGAGTGCGTGGGCAACACCACGCTCATGCGACAGGCGCTGGAGTGCTGCCACAAGGGCTGGGGCACGTCCGTCATCATCGGCGTGGCTGACTCCGGCAAGGAGATCTCGACGCGTCCTTTCCAACTGGTGACCGGCCGCAACTGGCGTGGCAGTGCCTTCGGCGGCGCCCGTGGTCGCACGGATGTACCGAAGATCGTCGATTGGTACATGGATGGCCGTATCGATATCGACAGCCTGATCACTCACACCCTGCCGCTGGATCAGATCAACGAGGGCTTTGATCTGATGCATCGGGGTGAATCGATCCGCAGCGTCGTCATTTACTGATGGCCATCCAGGTGCTCAGCGAGCACGCCTGCTTTGGCGGCGTGCAGGGCTTTTATCAGCACGATTCGGCCAGCTGTGCCGGGCCAATGCGCTTTTCGGTGTATCGACCGCCGCAATCGGCACCGGGCGCCGTGCCGGTGCTGTTTTACCTCGCCGGTTTGACCTGCAATGAGGAGACCTTCGCGATCAAGGCCGGCGCGCAGCGGGTGGCGGCCGAACTGGGACTGATGCTGGTGGCACCCGATACCAGTCCACGTGACACCGGTTTTGACGGCGCAACCGGCGATTGGGAATTCGGCGAGGGCGCGGGTTTTTGTCTGGATGCCACCGAAGCCCCGTGGTCCGCGCGCTTTCGTATGGACAGCTATGTCAGCCAGGAATTGCCGCAGCTCATCGCGGCGGAATTCAACGCCGATCTGGCGCGCTGCGGCATTTTCGGGCATTCCATGGGTGGCCACGGAGCGCTGACGCTGGCATTGAAGCATCCGCAGCGCTTCCGCAGCGTTTCCGCCTTCGCGCCCATCGTGGCGCCGACCGAGGTGCCCTGGGGCCAGAAGGCGCTGCCGCGTTATCTGGGCGAGAACCGACAGGCCTGGTTGCGGCACGATGCCTGCGCCTTGATCGCTCAGGCTCCGTTCGCCGGGGAAATCCTGATCGACCAGGGCCTGTCCGACAAATTCCTGTCCAGCCAGCTACAGCCCGAGCGCTTTGAGGCAGCTTGTGCCCAAGCCGGCCAGGCGCTGACTCTGCGTCGGCATGTCGGCTACGATCACGGCTACTACTTCATCCAGAGCTTCGTCGCCGACCATCTGCGACACCATCGGCAGGCGCTGGGTGGTGAGCTGCGTTGATCGTCGTTGGCTTTTCGTCGGGCGAGCAATGAATGGGACTCTGGCACAGGGTGCTCGTTGTTCCGGCTCTGGAGGGCGCTGCTTTGCGTGCGCCAGAAGATCAAAAGCGGCCGCGCAGGCGCGCGTCCCTGCGCAAAGCTGGGCGAGGGCTCTTGTAGGTCCAGACTTGTCTGGAGGCTTCTTCACCATCCAACCAAGACCTTTGTGGAGGGCGCCGCGCCTGCGGCGCCGCTTTGCTTGTGTACCGGGAGATCAAGAGCGGCCGCGCAGGCGCGCGTCCCTCCTCAAAGCCGCTCCCCCTGCCGCCGTTCATGGCCGGTGCGCAGTGTCTTGCCGACACCCTTCATGCGCGGCTCTCCATGAAACCATATCGTAAGTTGTTGATGCGTCATTGCGAGGAGCGCAGCGACGAAGCAATCCAGGGTAGCGCCGCACATCCCTGGATTGCTTCGCTACGCTCGCAATGACGCCGAGGGTTCATGGCCCGTGGGCAGTGTCGGGCCGACACAGGGGGCTTGCAATGACGCCAACATCAAGCACTCAAGTACACTCATCGCGACAAGATCTGTGGCCGAATCGCGCGCTCGTGCCCTGATCCGGGCCTGCCAACGTCAAGGAGCACTCGTCAAATGCGCCTGCTGATACTGTCCATGTCTCTGTTGCTGCTGCTGGCCTGCAGTGAAGAACAGGCGCCTGTGGCTGCTCCTGTGCCTGAACCCTCGCCCGCGAAACCGGCCATTCCGGCTGAAGACCTGTACCAGCTTGCCGTCGGCGGCAACGGCTTTCGGCCCGATATGCGCATGACCGATCTGCGCGCGCGTTTCGGCGAGGACCAGGTGAGCGCCGCCGAGGTTCCGCTCGGTGAAGGCCAAACCGAGCCTGGTGCGGTGATCCATCCTCAGGATCCGGCCCGCCGCGCCTATGTCTATTTTCTTGATGGCAACCCGGAGAGCACGATCAGCGCGATCTACATCCGTGATGCCGAATCGATCTGGCGTGGCCCCCTGGGACTGCGCCCGGGCAACACCAGCCTGGAACTGGAACGGATGAATGGCGGGCCCTTCCGCTTCCTCGGTTTCGACTGGGATTACGGTGGCTATGTCAGCAATTGGGTCGACGGTACGCTGTCGCGCCTGCTGCTGCCGCCAGGCCAGTTGGCGGTCAGGCTGGCGCCACCGCCACTGGCCGAAGGAGTGGACTTGCCCAAGGGCTATCCCCGTGGTGAGGGCGAGTTCGCCTCAGACCTGGCGGCGGTGCGGGACCGCCCGCCGGTCGTGGTCGAGTTGGGGCTGGCCTTTGTGCCGGCGGTTGCAGCGAGTGCGGCGGAGAACACCCCGCCGCCTTGACGGGGCGCGCGCCGGTGCACCGCTGAGGCAGGCTCTTGTAGGTCCAGACTTTTCCGGACGCTCTTCTTGTCATGATGAATGAGCGTCCGGAAAAGTCTGGACCTGCAAGAGCTCTTTGCGCCGTGGTGAAGAAGCGCCCAAACACGTCTGGCCCCTCTCAAGTGCCGATGGCTGCCGGGCGGCGTGCCGCCAGCGCCGGCCGGGATACTTTCAGGACGAACGGTGGTGTCCTTGTTCCATTCCTTCACACTATGATCACCCGTTCACTCGTGTTTTCGGAACTTTGCATGGGCTTGCCGACCAATCGATTGTTGTGGGTGCTGTCGTGCCTGATTCTGATAGCGCTGGCGTCGACTTCCGTGCAGGCGCAGAAGTTCTACAAATGGACCGATGCCAACGGCAACGTTCAGTACACGCAGTCTCCGCCTCCGGAAGGTACCGAGTCGGAGCAGCGCGTGGTGGCTACGCGCGAAATCAGCGAGGAGCGCCGCAAATACTGCGCGGCCATCCATTCGCTGGCCTATCGATTGGCGGGATACAACCGTTCCGGCATGTCGGCCAGCGCTGCCAGTGATGCGATGCGTCAGTACGAGAAGCGGGAGGGCCTGAATGTGGACGATATCGCCCTGCGCGAACTGGTGAACTTCGTCTTTTCCGCCTCACGTCGTGACTACGATACCGACATTGCCGGAAGAGCATTGGACGCCTGTCTGGGCGGCAGTTTCGGCAAGCTCGGACGCAGGTCGCTGGCCTCGGCTCCGGAAGAGAAGGCGCCCTCAGGCGGCGCACAGCAGGGCAGTACCGGACAAGCCGAAGGGCGAGTCACCGGCACGGGGTGGGTAACCCATGGATTGATTGCCACCAACTACCATGTCGTCAATGGCAAGGATCGCATTCGTGTACGGTTCTCGGACGGCCACGAAGTGACCGCTTTCGTGGGTGAGTCCGACAAGGACAACGATGTGGCCCTGTTGCGGGTGTCCGGCGCTCTGCCTGTTGGTCTGCCCCTGGCAGCCGACGAGGCCGGGCTGGGTGCAGAAGTGTTTACGCTCGGCTATCCGCACACAGATATCATGGGCAGCAACGCCAAGCTCTCCACGGGCATCGTCAGTTCCACCACTGGCATGCGCGATGATCCACGGCTGTATCAGATCTCGGTACCAGTGCAAGCGGGCAACAGCGGCGGGCCCTTGCTCAATCGCAACGGCGAGGTTGTCGGCCTGGTCACGGCCAAGCTATCGGCAGCTCAGGTTTACCGCTGGACCGGTGACCTGCCGCAGAACGTGAACTACGCGGTCAAGGTGTCGTTCCTGAACCGGTTGCTGCAGCGTACATCGGCTGCTTCGGCGGAGATGCCGGCCCAGACCGATACGCTCGAGCATCATGCGGCGCGGATCGGGCCATCGGTGGTGCTGGTGATTGCAGAGTGAGTGTTGGCCATCAGGTCTCCCTGCATGTGCGCTGTTTCGGCTCGGGCCCGCCACTGCTGTTGATCCACGGACTGGGCTCCAGTGGCGACGACTGGGCCTTTCAGATCGGTCCGCTGGCGCAACGATTCAGGGTGATAGTTCCGGATCTGCGCGGTTGCGGCCGCAGCCCCGTTGGCAGCGGCTCGGTGTCCATAGCCGGTTTTGCCGCTGAACTGTGGCAGCTCCTGGATTCCATCGGCGTGCGGCAGACGCGCATTGCCGGATTCTCCATGGGCGGTGCCGTGGCTCTGGAAATGGCCCTGCAGCGGCCTGAGGCCGTGATTCAGTTGGTCACCATCAACAGCCTGCCCAGTTATCGCATCGACCACTGGCGCAAGTGGCTGGAACTGAACCTGCAGGTGGCGCTGGTCAAGGTGTTGGGTTTGCGCCGCACGGCGACCATGGTCGGACGCCGCTTGT